>NZ_JBSFPX010000208.1:0-11663 GCF_053588415.1 Mycobacterium sp. NPDC003449 | reverse complement strand
GTCAGCCCCACCACACCGCCCTTCGACGACGAGTAGGCGGCCTGACCGATCTGGCCGTCGAAGGCCGCGACGCTGGTCATGTTGACGATCGCGCCGCGCTCACCGGTCTCGGTGGGGTCGAGCCGGCCCATCGCGGTCGCGGCCAGCCGGATGGCGTCGAAGGTGCCGACCAGGTTGATCGCCAGCACCTTCTTATAGGCGTCGAGGTTGTGCGCCGAGGCGTACTCGCCGTCCTTGCCGATGGTGCGCTGGGCCCAGCCGATACCGGCCGAGTTCACCAGGGCACGCAGCGGGCCGAGTTCGCCGGCCTTGTCGACCGCGGCCTCGATCTGGGCGGTGTCGGTGACGTCGACGATGGCGAACGCGCCGCCGAGCTCCTTGGCGAGGGCCTCGCCCTTGTCTGCCTGCAGGTCGGCGATGACGACCCTGGCTCCCTTGGCGGCCAACTGCCGGGCAGTTGCCGCACCGATACCCGATGCGCCACCGGTGACGATTGCGCTAGCTCCGTTGATATCCACGAGCACAGACTAAGGCGTGTCGTCGGTAGGCTGACCGCATGCCCGCGAACGTCGATATCCGCCGCGCCGACGATCGTGGCCTCACCACGACGGAGTGGCTGCGCTCACGGCACTCGTTCTCGTTCGGCGACCACTACGACCCGGCCAACACCCACCACGGCCTGCTCCTGGTCAACAACGACGACGTCGTCGCGCCGGCCGCCGGCTTCGACACTCACCCGCACCGGGATATGGAGATCGTCACCTGGGTGCTGTCCGGAGAGCTGGCACACCGGGATTCGATGGGGAACTCCGGTGTGATCTATCCGGGCCTGGCCCAGCGGATGTCGGCGGGCACCGGGGTCCAGCATTCCGAGAAGAACGGATCATCAAGCGAGCCGGTGCATTTCGTGCAGATGTGGGCGCTTCCCGAGGAGGCCGGTGTGACGCCGGACTACCAGCAACGGGAGATCGAGCTCGCCGGCGCACTGACCCCGATCGCCTCGGGTGCCACCGATGCCGCGGTGACGCTGCACAACCGCAATGCGACGCTGCACGGCGCCCGCCTGCGCACCGGAGACGCCGTCGAGCTGCCGCAGGCACCCTACGTGCACCTGTTCGTGGCGCGCGGCGCCGTGACGCTGGAGGATTCCGGCGACCTGGCCACCGGCGACGCCGCCCGGCTCACCGCGACCGGCGGGCAGCGGGTCACCGCCCCGGCCGATGCCGAGATCCTGGTGTGGGAGATGCATGCGAGTCTCGCTGGGGCATAAGCTTATCGGGGTCATCGGGTCGGCAGTCGTGCTCGCCGGGTGCGGCACCGACACCGCGCCGCCGGCTCCGGCCACCACGACGTCTACCACGCAACAACAGGCCACCGGGCTCACCCCGGCCACCGTGCAACTCGATGAGCCTCACCAGGCGCTGATCCCGGCCGGGTGGTCCATCGAGGTGATCGCCCGGGTGCCCAAGGCCCGGATGGCCGCGTTCACCCCGGACGGCAAGCTGCTGGTTTCGGTGCCGAGCACCGGCCGGGTGCTTACGGTGCGGCCTGAACAGGGCATCCTGCTCGACGGCCTCGAACAGCCGCACGGTCTGGCCTTCGCCGGGTCCACCCTGTATGTGGCCGAGAGCGACCGGATCGACGCCTACGACTACGTCGACGGGCGCGCCGTCAACCGGAGGCCTGTCGCCGAGAACCTCCCCGACGCCAAGAGCCCCGACCTGCACGGCGCCTATGCCCACGCGCTCAAGAGCGTCGTGGTGGGAGGCGATGGCGCGGTGTACTTCTCGATCGGTTCGACCGGCAACATCTCGGCCGAGGATCGTACCGCCGACCCACCGCGGGCCACCATCATGCGGGTACCGCCGGGCGGTGGGCGGGCCGAGCCGTTCGCCACCGGCGTCCGCAACGGCACCGGGCTGGCCTTCGGGCCCGACGGATCGTTGTGGACCGCGGTCAACAACCGTGACAACGTCGCCGATCCGGACGGGCAGGTGCGGCAGGAGTACGTCGACGACCATCCGCCGGAATCGGTCGCGCGGCTCACCCCTGGCCGCGAACTGGGTTGGCCGTACTGCAATCCCGACGGCCCGGCCCCCTCGGCCCTGATCCGCGACCTGCAGACCAATCCCGATGGTGCGCAAATGGATTGTGCGGCACTGGAACCCATCGATCAGACGCTCGGCGCGCACTCGGCCCCGCTGGGGATGAGTTTCGCCCGGTTACCTGCTCCGTTCGGCCAGGGGGCACTGGTCGGGGTGCACGGGTCGTGGAACCGGGATGCCCCGCGCGCCCCGGAGGTGTCGTTCTTCGCCTGGCGCGACGGCACCTTGGGCCCGCAGCAGACCCTGGTCGGCGGATTTCAGGCCCAGGACGGAACCCGCTGGGGCCGCCCAGTTGCCGCGGTCACCGGCCCCGACGGTGCCGTCTACATCACCGACGACTACGCGGGCGCGGTGTACCGGTTGGCCCCGGGCCGATGAACCTCAGCGATCTGCGGCTGCTGCGCCGGGTCCGGGACCGGATCGACCGTGAGTACGCTCAGCCGCTCAACGTCGAGGCGCTGGCCCGGGGCGTGAACATGTCGGCCGGGCATCTGTCGCGCCAGTTCAAGATCGCCTACGGCGAGTCGCCCTATTCCTATCTGATGACCCGGCGCATCGAGCGTGCGATGGCGCTGCTGCGCCGTGGTGATGTCTCGGTCACCGAGGCCTGCTTCGCGGTGGGCTGCTCATCGCTGGGCACATTCAGCACCCGGTTCACCGAGCTGGTCGGCATGCCGCCCAGTGCGTACCGGCAGAAGGCTACGGACGCGACCGAGGGCATCCCGTCGTGCGTGGCCAAGCAGGTCACCAGACCGATCAGGAATCGAGAAGCGTCGGTCTCCGGTCCACCGCTAGCGTGACCGGCATGGATATCAGCATCAACGCGAGCTTCCTCCCGCACACCGACCCCGAGGCGTCGCTGGCGTTCTACCGCGATGCGCTGGGCTTCGAGGTCCGCAAGGACGTCGGATATCAGGACATGCGCTGGATCACGATCGGTCCGGCCGGGCGCCCGGACACCAACGTCGTCCTCACGCCGCCGGCGGCCGATCCCGGCATCACCGACGAGGAGCGCCGGGTGATCGCCGAGATGATGGCCAAGGGCACCTACGCCAGCATCATGCTCGCCACCACCGACCTGGACGGTCTGTTCGAGAAGGTGCAGGCCACCGGCGCCGACGTGATGCAGGAACCCACCGACCAACCGTGGGGCGCCCGCGACTGCGCGTTCCGCGACCCCGCGGGCAACACCGTCCGGATCCAGGAGTTGTCCTGACCTTGAAAGCCGACAGCCATGATCTGATCCGGGTCACCGGGGCCCGGGAGAACAACCTCAAGGACGTCGACATCGAGCTGCCGAAGCGCCGGCTCACGGTGTTCACCGGCGTCTCGGGCTCGGGTAAGAGTTCGCTGGTGTTCGACACGATCGCCGCGGAGTCCCAGCGGCTGATCAACGAGACCTATCCGGCCTTCGTGCAGGGATTCATGCCGAACCTGGCCCGCCCCGAGGTCGACGTGCTCGCGGGCCTCACGACGGCGATCATCGTCGATCAGCAGCGCATGGGTGCCGACCCGCGCTCCACCGTCGGCACCGCCACCGATACCGGGGCGATGCTGCGAATCCTGTTCAGCCGGCTGGGCACGCCGCATATCGGCTCGCCGCAGGCGTTCTCGTTCAACGTGGCCTCGATGAGCGGCGCGGGTGCGGTGAGCTTCGAGAAGGGCGGCCGAACGGTCAAGGAGCGACGCGAGTTCAACCTGGTCGGCGGCATGTGCCCACGCTGCGAGGGACGCGGCGCGGTCAACGATATCGATCTGACCGCGCTCTACGACGACACCAAATCGCTCAACGAGGGCGCGCTGACCATTCCCGGTTTCAGCATGGAGGGCTGGTACGGCCGGATCTTCAACGGCTGCGGCTTCTTCGATCCGGACAAGCCGATCAACACGTTCACCGCGAAGGAACTCGACGCGCTGCTGCACAAGGAGGCGACCAAACTCAAGATCGACGGCGTCAACCTGACCTATCTGGGGTTGATCCCGCAGATCCAGAAGTCGTTCCTGGCCAAGGACGTCGAGGCGATGCAACCGCACATCCGTGCCTTCGTGGAGCGCGCGGTGACCTTCACGACCTGCCCGGACTGTGCCGGCACCCGGCTGGCGGAGACCGCCCGCTCGTCGAAGATCGACGGGCTCAACATCGCCGACGTCTGCGCCATGCAGCTCACCGATCTCGCCGAGTGGATCGCCGCGTTCGCCGGTAAGCCCGCCGCGAAACCGGTGGCGCCGCTGCTGGGCGCGCTCAGGCACACCCTGGACTCGTTCGTCGAGATCGGGCTGGGCTACCTGTCGCTGGACCGGCCCGCAGGCACCCTGTCGGGTGGGGAAGCGCAGCGGGTCAAGATGATCCGTCATCTCGGGTCGGCACTCACCGACGTCACCTACGTGTTCGACGAACCGACGATCGGCCTGCATCCCCACGACATCGCCCGGATGAACGATCTGCTGCTGGCGCTGCGGGACAAGGGCAACACCGTGCTGGTGGTCGAGCACAAACCGGAGACCATCGCGATCGCCGATCACGTCGTCGACCTCGGTCCCGGGGCGGGCAGCGCGGGCGGCGAGGTGGTGTTCGAGGGCACCGTCACAGGTCTACGTGACAGCGACACCATCACCGGCCGCCATCTGAGCTACCGGGCGGCGCTGAAGGACACCGTCCGGAAATCCGCCGGCACTTTGGAGATCCGCGGCGCCGATACCCACAACCTGCGCGACGTCGACGTCGACATCCCGCTGGGCCTGCTGGTGGTCGTCACCGGGGTGGCCGGCTCGGGCAAGAGCTCGCTGATCGACGGTTCGGTGACCGGTCGCGACGGCGTGATCTCGGTGGACCAGAGCCCGATCCGCGGTTCCCGCCGCAGCAACCCGGCGACCTACACCGGGCTGCTCGACCCGATCCGCAAGGCCTTCGCGAAGGCCAACGGAGTGAAACCGGCTCTGTTCAGCTCGAATTCGGAGGGCGCCTGCCCGGTGTGCAACGGTGCCGGCGTCATCTACACCGAGCTTGGGGTGATGGCCACCGTCGAGTCGACCTGCGAGGAATGTGAGGGCAGGCGGTTCCAGGCGTCGGTGCTGGAGTACACGCTGGGCGGACGTGACATCGCCGAAGTGCTGGCGATGCCGGTGTTCGAGGCCGCCGCGTTCTTTGGTACGAAAGAGGCCAAAGTTCCTGCCGCACAGAAGATTCTGGACCGTATGAGCGACGTCGGCCTGGGCTACCTGACACTCGGCCAGCCGCTCACCACGCTGTCGGGTGGTGAGCGCCAGCGGCTCAAGCTGGCGGCACGGCTCGGCGAGAAGGGGGCCGACGAGGGCGCGGTCTACATTCTCGACGAGCCCACCACGGGCCTGCACCTCGCCGATGTCGAACAACTCCTCGCCTTGTTGGACCGGCTGGTCGACGCGGGAAAGTCGGTGATCGTCATCGAGCATCATCTGGCGGTGATGGCGCACGCCGACTGGATCATCGACCTGGGCCCGGGCGCGGGTCACGACGGCGGCCGGGTGGTGTTCGAGGGAACCCCCGCCGATCTGGTCGCCGACCGATCGACGCTCACCGGCGAACACCTGGCAAATTATGTCACCAAGTCCGACTAGGCTTTTTATGTGCTGACAGCCTGGGCCGACGAGAGCGGTTCGCGCCCAGCCGTCGTGCGGAAGAAGGTGACGTTGAGCCAGCCCCGCAGTCCGAACGGTGGCCTATTTTCCGGGACGGCATGGCACTATGCCCGGTATCGACCGGGGTATCCGCGCGACTTTCTCGACGATGTGACCCAGCGCCTGGGTCTCGATGGCACCGGCCGATTGCTTGATCTGGGTTGCGGTACCGGTCAACTGACGCTCCCCCTGGCCGCCCACGTCGCCGAGGCGGTCGGGATGGATCCCGAACCGGACATGCTCGCCGAAGGCTCTCGGCAAGCACAGGAAGCAGCTGTCACCAATGTGAGGTGGATCGGTGGCAATTCTGCAGACCTCCCGACCGGCCTCGGGCGCTTCACGCTGGTCACCATGGGTCGCTCATTTCACTGGATGGATCGCGAACACGTCCTGACTGCTCTCGATGACATGGTCGACCGTGACGGCAGCCTGGTCATCGCCAACGACAGCAACCTTTTGTTGCCGAGCACACCATGGCAGCGGGCCATCCAAGAGGTCCAGCATCGATTCCTGCCGCCGGATTACCAACACGGCCCGTCATCAGCGACCACCACCCGCCAGACACATGAGCACGTATTGGCCAATTCGCCGTTCCAGCAGGTGAGTCGCCGGGTCTACGAATTCACACGACGCTGGACCGTCGAACAAGCCATCGGCTACCTCTACTCGACGTCGGTGCCACTACGCCGAATACTCGCCGACCGACAGACCGAGTTCGAGGACACCGTCACCGACGCCCTGCTCGCGATCGAACCAAGCGGTCACTTCATCGAGCCTGTCGCCCTGGAAGTCCTGACCGCAACTCGCACAACACAACCCAAGCCCCGATAACGCCCCTGCACCTAGATCCGACCCAGATAAGACACGGCTAGCGGCAGCTCGCTCGCAACGTATGACGGTCTGACAGCATCAACAGCGGGCCGTTCAGCAAACGCGGTACCCACCCGGTACACAAGAGTGACCACACTGTTATCAATGTTGACAGAGTGACCTGTGTGGTTATTGTGTATTTCGTGCCCGGCCTGGCAAAATCATTCCGCCGCGTGATAGCGGCGACCGCGACCTTCGCGTTGTGTGCCGCCCTGGGCACGACCGGATCTCCGGTGGCGGCGGCCGAGGACGCCAAGGCCCTGCTGTTAGGGGCGATCGCCAACACCAAGGGCGCCTACCTCGTCTACAACTTCGGCGGACAGTTCGCCGCACCGTTCGTCGCCGCCGACGGCCGGGCGTACACGCTCAACGGCGGTGGCCACCTGATGACCATCAAGAACGCTTCCAGCCGATTGCATCCGCGGCTGCTGGTCGACTCGCACCAGGGTTATCAGTCCCGCTGCGAGCGCACCCCGGGGGCACGCACCAACGAGGGCCTGTGGCAGGCGTCGGAAACCTATGCGCCTCTTGCGGCCTGGCAGGTGCTCGGCTCACCGACCATCGCGGTCAACGCCAACTTCTTCGATGTGCGCCCGCAGCAGGGTGGCGCGTGGCGGAACACCAAATGCAGTTCACCGCTGGGTGCCTACGTCGACAACACCAGGGGTCAGGGCCGGGCCAACGCGGCGGTGACGGGCACCCTGGCCTACGCGGGCAAGCAGGGCCTCTCGGGCGGGAACGAACACTGGTCAGCGCTAGCCACCATGATCATGCCGGTCGGCGGCGCGCCCTATGTGGTGATGCCCAAGGGTCCCGACGACTACGACGCGGCGACCCCGGTGATCCAACGCCTGCTCGACCAGAACGCCCGGTTCGTGGCGGTCGCGGGCATCGGCCTGCTGGCGCCGGGGGACACCGGCCAGCTCAACGACAACGGGCCCAGCGCCGCCCGCACCGCGCTGGGCTACAACCGGGCCAACGATCAGCTCTACGTGTTCCAGGGCGGCAGCTACACCCCCGACAACATGCAGGACCTGTTCCGCGGGTTGGGCGCCGACAATGCAGTGCTGCTCGACGGCGGCGGATCGTCGGCCATCGTGCTACGGCGCGACACCGGCGGGATGTGGAGCGGTGCCGGCTCCCCGAAGGGCAACTGCGATACCCGCCAGGTGTTGTGCGACTCGCGCGAACGTTCGTTGCCCAGCTGGCTGGCCTTCAGCTGACAGGCCCTCAGTTCGACAACTGCTGAAAGTGCCGGGAGTGGCTGTCCAGGCCGGGATGGCACAGCTGGAAGAGCGGCTCCCGCCCGTGCCCGTCGCCCGGGGTGTGAACACCGAGTGGCATCAACGCGGCGCCGGCCCGGAGGTCATCGCCGGCCAGCGCCTGCGTCGCCCCCGACACCAGCGTCTGGCCACCGCGGGCGATGTCGCGCAGCCGGACCACTTCGTTGCGGCCTGCGCTATCGGCGCATTCGAAGCTGTGCAACCCGATGCACAGTGCGAACGGATCCAACGACGTGAGCTGGAGATCCAGCGCGCAGGACAGCGCATCGGATGCCCGCTCGAAGGCCACCACGAAGCTGTCGCCCGCGTCGCGCCCGTCGTACAGGACACCGTCGTTGAGCGCGCTGAGGTGGGTCACCGTGGCGCGCAGCCACGGGAGCGCGGCGGCGGTCTCCCATGGCTCGGTTTGCCACAGCCAGGCCGATCCCTCGACACACGCCAACAGCACCGTCGTCCTCGCGGACAGATGCTTCTCGGTCACGCGCCGCTCCCGTCGGATCGCCAATTCCCTCGCGCCGGTCGGCACGCTACAGAAATCCAGCGTAACCACTTGCGGGACGGCGTGCGTCGGATGAATCATCCAACGGTGAATGTGTCAACCTGGCCCGTTCCGGCCCGGTTGCCAACTCCCCCACGGACCGGCTTTGCCCGCGCCAAATCCGGGTTCGGTCCCACATTCGGGGTTTGCCGACATTTTTGGCGGTCGCTCAGGCCTCCAGCCAGAGGTCGACACCTTCGGTGCTGAAAATGTAGAGCAGCGTGGACCAGGTGTCGTCGCCGAGCGCCGATTTGGCGTGCCGGTAATCGGTCAGGACGAACCGGAACGGGCCGTCCTCGGGGGTGCCGAACCCGCCGCGCAGGCAGTCGGCCAACGCGTCGAGATTGGACCCGAAGTAACCGCCGTCCCCGTTGACGGCCCGGCCGATCTCGGTGAAGAAATCCGCCTTGGACCCGATCTGCGAGCCGTCGATCCGATAGGTTTTCACATCCCTCCGATCAGGCAGAACGATTCGTAGTGGTCGCCGGTGTAGTAGTACTCGGGTGGGTCGGTCGCCGGTTTCCCGCCGGTGACGATCCGCCGGGCGCCGCGATTTTTCGCGCCCGGGGTCGGCACGGTGTATTCGCGGTAGTAGCCGCGCTCGTGCTTGGGCAGCAGACCCTCGAAATTGCCGAAGACCGAACCGTCGTTGCGCGGGTACGGAAACGGCCCGTCGGACTGGATGAGGTCGACGGTCTGGCCGGCCTCGCGGGGAAGGCCGTCGAGGTTACAGGTTCCGTCGGCGGTATCGGTCGCGCTGTGGCACCCGGTCAGGAGGGCTCCCAGCAGCACCACGGCCGCCATGCGTGTTCGCCGCATCGGCACGACGCTAGCAACAAATCCGCGGTTACCGCGGATTCTCGTGGGACGATCGTTGCTCGAGTGAGCAGAGTTACCTACCCCTCGACGCACCCGCCCCGCCGCGACCGTTCCGTGAGTGGACGGAAGTCGCTGTCTCACGGCGAGTTTCGTCCCGATATCGAGGGGCTGCGGGCCGTCGCGGTGCTCGTCGTGGTGGCCTATCACGCGGGTGTGCCCGGAGTGCGCGGCGGATTCGTCGGCGTCGACGTGTTTTTCGTCGTCTCCGGGTTCCTGATCACCGGGCTGCTCTGGCGCGAGGCCGCCCGGACCGGGACCGTGCGCCTGGCCTCGTTCTACGCCGCGCGGGCCCGGCGGCTGCTTCCGGCCGCCGCGGTGGTGCTGGTGGCGACCTCCATCACGACGGTGGCGCTGCTTCCACCGCTGCGGGCCCGGGCGGTGCTCGGCGACGCTATCGCCAACGCCCTCTACCTGGGCAACTACCGGTTCGCCGCGACGGGCACCGATTATCTGGCGGCCGACGCCGCGCCGTCACCCCTGCAGCACTACTGGTCGCTGGGCGTGGAGGAACAGTTCTATCTGCTGTGGCCCGCGGTGATCCTCGGTACGGCGTGGTGGCTGGCCCGGCGCGGGCGCGCCACCCGATCGGCTCTGCCCTACGCCGCGGTCCTCGCGGTCGTCGCGGCGGCCTCGCTGGCCCTGTCGCTGACGTGGACGCGGACGCTGCCGGCCTGGGCGTTCTTCTCGCTGCCCACCCGGGCCTGGGAATTGGCGGTGGGCGGCCTGGTCGCGCTGACCGCGGCCCACTGGCGCCAGGTGCATCCGGTGTGCGCGGCCGTCGCGGGCTGGGGCGGGCTCTCCCTGATCCTGCTCACCTGCACCCAGATCGGTGCCACCACGCCCTACCCCGGTACCGCGGCGCTGTTGCCGGTGCTCGGCACCGCGCTGGTGATCGGCGCCGGGTGCGCCATCCCCGATCTGGGGGTGGGCCGCCTGCTGTCCAAACCGGTGCTGCGCGGTATCGGCAGGCTGTCGTACTCGTGGTACCTGTGGCACTGGCCGGTGCTGCTGCTGGCCCCGGCGCTGCTCGGAGGCGAACTGGGGTTCGCGGGTCGGCTGGCCGCGGTGGCGATCTCGTTCGGCCTGGCGATCCTCACGCTGCACCTGATCGAGAACCCGGCCCGGTTCGCCGCCGCGCTGCGCGCATCGGCGTGGCGCAGCCTGGCGGTCGGCGCCACCGCGACCGGGGTCGCGGTGTGTGCCGGGCTGGCGTTGCTGGCGATTCGCCCGGTTCCCACCGGTGCCGGGCCGGCCGCCGTGCCCGTCGCCACCGTCGAGGACACCGCCACCCCGCCGCCCGCACCCCCGACGGCGCGGCAACAGCTGCGCGCCGCGATCGCCGCGGCGGCGGATCTGCACGCGGTGCCGTCGAATCTCGACCCACCGCTGGGCGATATCGCCAAACCCGAGCCGTTCGTCAACGGCTGCGTCCTGTCCTGGAAGGACGTCACGCAACCCGAATGCGCCTCCGGGGCCACCGACTCGCCCACCACGGTCGCCCTGATCGGCGATTCGCATGCGGCGATGTGGCAGCCCGCCCTCGAACCCCTTGCCCGGCAGCGCGGTTGGCGGCTGGAGACCATGGCCAAGGTCACCTGCCCGTTGATCAAGCTCCCGATCGTCAGCCCCTATCTGGGCCGCGACTACACCGAATGCGAACAGTGGCGGGCCGCGGTGCTCGCCAGGGTCGCCAAGGAACGGCCAGCCCTTATCGTGCTCGACATGGCGCGCCGCTACGGCGCCGACTTCGGATTCGTCAGCTACGACCCGGCCTGGCTGGACGGGTTGACCCGGCTGGTGTCGCAGCTGCGCGGTACCGGGGCGCGGGTGCTCGTGCTCGGCCCGGTCCCCGATCCACACGGTTCGGTACCCACCTGCCTGTCGGCGCATATGGACGATGCGACGGCGTGCGCTCCCGATCGGTCGGCCGCGATTAACGACGCCGGCGTCGCCGCCGAGACCGCGGCGGTACGGACCGGCGGCGGCCGGTACGCGGACCTCGGCGAGTTCTTCTGCACCGACCGCCGCTGCCCGGTCATCATCGGCAACACCCTGGTCTTCTCCGACGACAATCACATCACCGCCGAATACGCGCGGGTGCTCTCGCCGGTGATCGCCGATCTGGCCGCGACCGCGTAGGCCCGCCTCAGCCTTCGAGGTTGCGCGCGCAGCGCAGCAGCATCCGGGCCAGCTGCGTCCGACTCGCTTCGGCCATATCGCCGAGCATGTCGGCTTCGACCTCGAGCACGGCCGCGTGGGCGCCGGCCAACCGCTTCCGTCCCGGCCCTGTCAGGTGCAGTTCGCGGGCCCGGCCCCGCTGTTCGCCTTCTT
>NZ_JBSFPX010000207.1:0-12170 GCF_053588415.1 Mycobacterium sp. NPDC003449 | reverse complement strand
GGCCGCGCCGAGCCGGTACCCGACGTCGCGGTCCGACGTCTCGTCGGCGCCACGTTGCCGTGGCGGGCCGTGCGGGCCGCCCGTACTCATCGCAGGCTGGTCGCCGACGAACGATCCGGTGCGGTCCCGGCGCAGGCGCCGTCCCGCCCGGCCCGCCGCAGCAACGCACGTCCGGCGGGTATCCGCCGCGTGCGCACCATCGTCCGGCCGCGGGGCACCATCGCCGGTCCGACGGTCACCGTGGGGGTTCTGGCCGCGGTGTCCACCGCGCTCGGCGGGCAACTGCGGGCGCTGGGCGAGGATCCCGAGGGGCTCGGCGCCGAGGTGCCGATGGCCAAGTTCGGTGACCGACACGCGCACAACCATTTCGGCAACGTCGGCATCGGCCTGTATCCCGAGCTCGGCGTCGAGGACCGCGTCGCGCATATCGTGGCCGATTTCGCCCAGCGTCGCAGGCGTGCCGCCCATCCGGCGATGCTGGCCGCCACCCGGGCGTTCGCGGCCACACCCGCGCCGCTGTTGCGTTGGGGGGTGGCGCAATTCGACCCGGCCGTGCGCTCCCCGGTGGTGACCGGTAACACCGTGGTGTCGAGCGTCAACCGGGGTGCCGCGGATCTGCGGTTCGGGGCGGCGCCGGTGGTGGTGACGGCCGGTTACCCGGCGCTGTCACCGATGATGGGCCTCACCCACGGGGTGCACGGCATCGGCGACGCCGTGGCGATCAGCGTGCACGCCGCGGAATCGGCGGTCGGCGACATCGACGCCTACGTGTCGCGGCTGGAAACCGCGCTCCACACCTAGATCGGGCCGCGGTCGGCGCCGAGCCGGACCAGGGGCAGGAACACCGCGTCCACGATCTCTGCGATGGCCTCATCAGGCAGGGGTGCCGGCGTGAACAGGACGTCGTGGCGAAGCAGGTCGGTGGGCAGCTGTGCGACCCGGCCGTCGATCTGGCCGGGCCGGATCTCCCCACGGGCGACAGCGCGGCCGATCAGTGTGTCCATGGTGTCGCCGCGCTCGCCCTCGAGCGCGGCGCGCAGATCGGCGATATTGGTGCCGGTGTCGCGGTAGTACCCCCCGAGCCGGGTGCTGACGGTGACGGCGAGATGGCGGCGTTGGCTGTTGGCCTGCCGCAGCAGATCGATCACGTCACCGCGCAGACTGCCGGTGTCCGGCACGGTGAGTGGATCCTTTTTGATCGCGGCGATCAACGCGGCGTGTACCAGTTCCGGTTTTCCCGGCCAGCGCCGATACAGCACCGCGCGACTGGTGCGGGCCCGGGAGGCGACCCCGTCGACGGTGAAGTCGTCGTAGCCGCGCTCGTTCAATTCGTCCCAGGCCGCGGCCAGGAGCGCGTTCTCCAGCGCGGGTCCGCGGCGACGCTGCGGAGCGGGGTCAGGAGTAAGAGACATTGCGTTTCCTAAATCCGGTCGCTACCGTTCATTGGGTACACAATGGATCTTATCTCCGAGGAGGCTCACTGATGCGCATTCTGGTTTCCGGCGCGGGCATGGCCGGGCTGTCGGCGGGCATCAACCTGGGTAACGCCGGCCACGACGTCACCATCGTCGAACGGGCACAACATCTTCGGGTCAACGGATCGCCGATCGACATTCGCGGCGAGTCGCTGGCGGTGGCCCGGCGGATGGGCATCCTCGACGAAATCCGGGCCCGGCAGGTCGACATGACCGCGCGCGGGTGCTTCGTCGACGAGAACGGCGAGCGGCTGGCCGATCTGCCGGTCGCGGAGTTCAGCGACGCCGCCGACGACACCGAAATCCCGCGCGAGGACTTGGCGCACGTGCTGCGCCAAGCCCTCGGGCCGTCCGTGGCGCTGACGTTCGGCGAGTCGATCGGCGAACTCCACGACGACGGCCGCAGCGTCGACGTACTGTTCGCCTCTGGTGAGCGGGCCCGCTACGACCTCGTGGTGGGCGCCGACGGTCTGCACTCCGCCACCCGCCGGCTCATCTTCGGGCCCGAGCGCCAGTACCTGCGTCATCTCGGCTTCTACACCGCGCTGGCGAATCTGCCGCGATATCCGGCGACCGGGGCCCCCAACCCGCTCTACAACTTCCCGGGGCACTTGGCCGGGATCGTCACCTATCGCGATGTGGCGCTTGCCGTGCTGACCTTCCGCTCACCCTGGATCGACTACGACTACCAGGACCTCGACGCGCAGAAGCGCATCCTCACCGGCGAATTCGGCAGACACGCCCGGTGGCGGGTGCCCGAACTGCTCGAGCAGGCATGCCGTGACCCGGAACTGTACTTCGACTCGGTGAGCCAGATCGACATGCCGACGTGGCATCGGGGACGGGTCGTCCTGGTCGGCGATGCGGCGCACTGCGCATCCCCGATGTCCGGGCGGGGAACCAGTCTGGCCCTCACCGGAACATGGCTGCTGGCCAAGGCATTATCCGAGAACCCCGATGACCTGGATGCGGCGTTCGCCCAATATGAGCGGGATCAGCGCCCGCACGTCACCTACGCCCAGGGCACGGCCGGTGTGGGCGGGGACCGGCTGGTCCCCGCCACGCAGGAGGCGATCGACGCACGCAATCGCATGCTCGCGCAGGCCGGCGTCGACTAAGCCGCCCGCAACGATGCGATACCGACATCGAGCGCGGTCTCGAGGTAGCTGATGTCCCCGGTGGCCAGCATGACGCTCACCCCGCCCTGGATGCCCGCGAGCAGGGCGGTGGCCGCACGTTCGGCGTCGAGGCCCGCCCCGACCCGGCCGCCGGACTGCATATGCCGGATCCCGGTGGCGATCTCGTCATGCCACTGCCGGAGAAGGGCTTTCGTGACGGCCTGGGCGCCCGGCGTGCTGCGGCCGATCTCCGACATCAGCATGCCGATCGGGCAGCTCTGGCCCTGCCTCCGATAGCGGTCGACCACGGCGTCGCGCCAGCGTTGCCAGGCCGCCCATGAGGTCAGCTCACCCAGATAGGGCTGCTGGTCTTCGAGCACCATCTGCGCCTCGCGCTCGGCCACCGCGAGCAGCAGCTGGTCCTTGCCCTCGGGGAAGTAGTGGAACAGCTGGCTCTTCGACGTCCTGGTGCGGGCCATGATGTCGTCGAGCGTGGTCTCGGCCACGCCGCGGCTGCGGATCTCGGCCGCGGCACCCTCGATGATCCGGCGCCGGGTGGCCTCGCCCTTGGCGGTGAATTTCTGGACTTGCAGGTCCATTTTCATCTCGCTAAACCTGGACTCATGAGTCCAAACAATACGCGGCTGGCAGGCCGCACAGCACTGGTCACAGGGTCCACCGGGGGCCTCGGTGTCGCCGTCGCGGCGGCCCTGGCGGCCGAGGGCGCCCTCGTCGTCGTCAGCGGGCGCAACAAGGAGCGCGGGGACGCCGTCGTCGCCGATATCCGCGCGGCCGGGAATCGGGCCGAATTCGTGGCCGCCGACCTCGGCGCCGGAGCGGCCGAGGTGGAGCGCCTGGCGCGGCAGGCCACCGAGGCCGGCGGCGGGCAGCTCGACATCCTGGTCAACAACGCGGGCCTGTGGGGGACGCCGGAACCCACCGCCGAGATCACCGAGCAGGCGCTGCTGGAGTCCTACCGGACCAACGTCATCGCACCGTTCCTGCTCACCGGGGCCCTGGCGCCCGCGATGGCCGAACGGGGCCACGGCGCCGTGGTCAACATCGGCTCGATCACCGGGCTGATCGGCGGTGACAAGTCCGCGCTGTACAACTCCACCAAGGCCGCGGTGCACTCGCTGACCAAATCGTGGGCCGCCGAATACGGCCCGGCCGGGGTCCGGGTCAATGCGGTCGCGCCCGGCCCGATCGCCACCGACCGGGCCGCCGACGTGGCCGATCACACGGGTCCGGTGCTGGCCCGCATCCCGTCGCGGCGGATGAGCACCCCCGAGGAGGTCGCGGCCGCCGTGGTGTTCCTGGCCGGCGACGACGCCGCCAACATCCACGGCGCCATCCTGAGTGTGGACGGGGGCTGGGCAGCGACTTAACAGATGCCCTAGATTCTGTTACATGTCTGCTGACAGTGCCTTCGATGCCGCGATCCTCATCCTGCGTGTGGTCCTCGGGTTGACCATGGCCGCACACGGCTACAACAAGTTCTTCGGCGGTGGGCGAATCCCCGGCACGGCAGGCTGGTTCGAGAGCATCGGGATGAAGCCGGGGACATTCCACGCCAGGGTCGCGGCGGGCACCGAGATCTCCGCGGGGCTCGGGCTGGCACTCGGCCTGCTCACGCCGGTGCCCGCGGCCGGGTTCGTCGCGCTGATGCTGGTGGCGGCGTGGACCGTGCACCGGCACAACGGCTTCTTCATCGTCAAGGAGGGCTGGGAGTACAACCTGATCCTCGCGGTGGCGGCCGTGGCCGTCGCGGGCACCGGGGCCGGCCGTTACAGCCTGGACCACGCGCTGTTCTCCAATACCGGCCTCTACCACTATCTGTACGGCTGGTGCGGGCTGGCGATCGCGGTGGTGCTCGGCCTGGCCGGGGGCATCGGCCAGCTCGCGGTCTTCTACCGCCCCCCGGTCAAGTCCTGACCACCTGCCGAGCAGACGCGCCGGTACCCCAAAACGGGCATTTCCGGGTACCGATGTGTCTGTTCGCGCAGGGAGAGTTAGAACACGTTCTAGTCTGACCGGATGGGGTTTCTCAAGCAGACCACTCCGGTGATCGACTTCGAGCAGTGGAGCAAGGGCACCCGCGCGGAGCGGATCGTGCCAATGGCCCGGCACTGGGCCGAGGTGGGATTCGGCACCCCGGTCGCGCTGCACCTGTTCTATGTCGTCAAGATCCTCGCCTACATCCTCGCGGCCTGGCTCATCGTCCTGACCACGCAGGGGATCGACGGCTTCACCGACGTCGCGCAGTGGTACACCGAGCCGATCGTGTTCCAGAAGGTCGTGCTGTTCACCATGCTGTTCGAGGTGGTGGGCCTGGGCTGCGGCTTCGGGCCGCTCAACAACCGGTTCTTCCCGCCGCTGGGTTCGATCCTGTACTGGTTGCGGCCCAACACCATCCGGCTGCCACCCTGGCCCGGCCGCATCCCGCTGACCAAAGGCGACACCCGCACCCCGATCGACGTGATGCTCTACGCGGCGCTGCTGGTCGTGCTGGTCATCGCGATCTTTTCCGACGGCACCGGGCCGATCCCCGAACTCGGCAGCACGGTCGGGATGCTGCCGGCGTGGCAGATCTGGTCGGTGCTGATCCTGCTCGCGGTGCTGGGGCTGCGCGACAAGGTGATCTTCCTGGCCGCCCGCGGCGAGGTGTACGGGTCGCTGACCGTGGCGTTCCTGTTCGCCGGCGTCGATATGATCATCGCCGCCAAACTGGTCTGCCTGGTGATCTGGATTGGCGCGGCGACCTCCAAGCTCAACAAGCACTTCCCGTTCGTCATCTCGACCATGATGAGCAACAATCCGGTGTTCCGCCCGCGTTGGATCAAACGCCGGTTCTTCGAACACTTCCCCGACGATCTTCGGCCGGGCCGGGCCTCCCGGTGGCTGGCCCATTTCTCCACCGCCATCGAGGGTTTGGTTCCGCTGGTGCTGTTCTTCAGCCACGGCGGGTGGGCCACCGCGGTCGCGGCCGCGATCATGCTGTGCTTTCACTTCGGGATCCTGAGCTCGATCCCGATGGGGGTTCCGCTGGAGTGGAACGTCTTCATGATGTTCTCGGTGCTGGCACTGTTCGTCGGCCATCCAGGCGTCGGGCTCGGCGATCTGACCAGCCCGTGGCCGATCGTGTTGTTCCTGGTCGTGGCGGGCACCGTGGCGGTGGGAAACCTGTTCCCGCGCAAGGTTTCCTTCCTGCCGGGGATGCGCTACTACGCGGGCAACTGGGACACCTCGCTGTGGTGCATCAAGCCGTCCGCCGAGGCGAGGATCGCCGAGGGCGTCGTCGCGATCGCCAGCATGCCCGCCGCACAGCTGGAGAAGTTCTACGGCAGCAAGGAGGCCGCTCAGATCCCGATGTACATGGGATATGCGTTCCGCGCGTTCAACACTCACGGTCGGGCGCTGTTCACCCTGGCGCACCGGGCAATGGCCGGCTACGACGAAAACGACTACACCCTGACCGACGGTGAGCGGTTGGTGTCCACCGCGATCGGCTGGAACTTCGGTGACGGGCATATGAGCAACGAGCAGCTCGTCGCCGCCCTGCAGTCGCGCTGTCATTTCGAGCCGGGGGAGGTGCGCATCGTCATGCTCGACGCCCAGCCGATCCATCGTCAGACCCAGCAGTACCGTCTGGTCGACGCCGCCACCGGCGAGTTCGAGCGCGGTTACGTCAAGGTCGCCGATATGGTGACGCGCCAGCCGTGGGATGACACGCTTCCGGTGTACCGGGAGCCCTGATCGGCGGGCTCAGCGCATGACGTCGCGCACCTTGACGGTCTCGATGCCCTGCAACATGAGGATGCGTGCGGTGTCGAGGTGTTTGCGCCAGTGCGCCTCGGCGGCGTCGCCGTCGCCCGTGCGGACGATCTGCATCAGCCTGCGGTAGGACCGCATCAGCTTGTCGTAATCGGACTTCGACACCGGGCGGTGTTCCTTGAACAGGAACGCGTGGTGGCGCACGGTGATCTCGTGCAGCATGCCGGCGATGATGCCCAGCGTGGCATTGCCGGACAACTCCACGACCCGGCGGTGGAAGTCGCCGGTGGTCTCGGCCAGCCGGTCGGACTGCCAGTCCTTCGGGATGTGCTCGTCGAGCATCCGGTCCAGTTCGGCGAACGCCGCCTCATCACCCTGCTCGGCCAGCAGTCGGGCCGCCATCGGTTCGATGGCCGAGCGGGCCACCAGAAGATCGGCGATATCGGCGCCGGACAGTTCCAGCAGCAGGCCGGCCGGGCGGGCGACGATCTCGGCGCCGGGAACCCGCACCCGGGCACCGGTCCGGGAGCCGCGCCGCACCTCGACCAGCCGCTCGGATTCCAACACCCGCACGGCCTCGCGCAGGGTCGGTCGGCTGACCCCGAAATGCTCCATCAGCTCGGCCTCGTTGGGCAGGAAATCCCCCTCTTTGAGCTGGCCGTCGACGACCATGCGCCGCAGGGTGCCCGCGACGAGCTCGGCCGTCTTGGGCGACCGCACGGGCGCTTGGGGGGTGATCGCGTCGGCCCCGATCATCGGTGCCAATGGGGTGGTTCGGGCCACTGCACCTCCTCTGACGGTCATTCGGCTGCTCCCAGCTGTGCAACTCAGTAAACCATGTGAGGTTACCGGTGATGGACCGAACGGCATCCGTGCAGGTGGGGCCGATTCTGCCAGCGGGTGCGGGGGCGTGCTAGTTTTGTAGTGACCAGATATCTTTTTCTGGTCACTACGAGAGGACGGCGTGATGCCGCGGCCCCGCATTCCCGACCGACGCCAGCGGGTGCTGGCCGCGGCGCGCGAACTCGCACTCGAAAACGGTTGGCCGACAACCACCGTGGCCGATATCGCGGCCCGGGCCGGGATCGGCAAAGGCGCGGTCTACCTCGAGTTCCGCGATAAGCCGGCGATTCTGGCGGCCGTGCTGAACCGCGGCATGCGAGGCCTGACCGCCGACGTCCATCGCCGGGTGCTCGACGCGACCGGCGTGATCGACCTGCCCACCGTCTACCGGTTCGGCATCGAGGCGATGCTTGCCGATCCGTTGATGCGCGCGCTGTACCTCGGCGACGAGACCGTGCTGGGCGACCACGTCCGTTCCGTGGCCGACGGCCGCTACCAGCAGCGATTCGACTGGCTGGTCGAATACGCCGCAGCCATGCAGGACGCAGGCGTGATCGACCCCGGAGTCGGGACCGAGCCCCTGGTGCGGATGCTCAGCGTCTTTGCCATCGGCCTGCTGCACGCGCCCGGCGCGCTCGGGGCCACGACCGACGATCAACTGCGCGAGACCGTCGGGCTGTTCGCGGATCTGGTCGGGCGGGGACTGGCCACCGGCCTGCCCGCGGACGCCGACGCCGCCGCGAGGGCGCAACTGAACCTGCTCGGCCACCTCGATGCCCAACTCGACCACCTGGAGAATCCCTGATGTCCAACGCCTTTGACGCCCACACCGACCTGACCATCTGTGGCGGGCCGGTGCGCCTCTACCGCGCCGGCGCCACCGGGCCGCCCGTGCTGCTGCTGCACGGCGCCATGCTCGACACCGGGCAGGGGGTATGGCACGACATCGTCCCGCGGCTGAGCACCGACTATCGGGTCCACGTCATCGATCTGCCGCGGCACGGCGACAGCCGGCCCTGGGCCGGTCTGCTCGACGATGCCTTCTATCGCCGCTTCATCCTGGAACTCCTCGATGAGCTCGGCCTGGCGCGGGTCGCGCTGATCGGCCTGTCCATGGGCGGCGGGGTGGCCGTCGGGTTCACGTTGGAGCATCCCGAGCGGGTCAGTGCACTCGTGTCGATAGGCCCAGGGGGGATCGGAGCGAAGCGCCCGTACCAATTCCTCACCTGGGCGACGATGCGCACCCCCGGCGTACTGCGGCTGTGCAGCTGGATCCTGGCCCGATTCCCCGGATATCTGCGGTCATCGATGCGCACCCAGCTGACGGCCGGGGCCGACACCCCCGGTTTCGATCGCATCGTCGCCCTCGCGGCCGCAGAGGCCCGCGCGAAGAACTGTCACGGGGAGAGGGCGCTCGACGATTGGCAGATCGAGGCGTACGGCCCCCGGGGCATGCGGCTCGACTACACGCCTCGCCTGCACCGGCTGACGGTGCCGACGCTGTGGGTGCGCGGGGACAACGACGGCCTGGTCGGCGATGCCGAACTCAGCGCCGCCCAGGCGGCGACCCCCGGCTCCCGCTTGGTCACGATCGCCGACGCCGGGCACATCGTCAGCTACGACCAGCCGGCCGAGTTCGGTGCCGTGGTCGGGGACTTCCTGGCCGAGGCACTCGAAGGGCCGGACGCAGCGGCAACCGGTGACCCCACCGACCAGTAGGTTGACCTAGTAAACCTACTGGTCTAATTTCGAGCCGAGAGCGTCCATGCGCGTCGCAGCTGCCCACTTTCAAAGGAGAAATCATGGCTGAAGCCGTCATCGTCGAGGCCGTCCGGTCACCGGTCGGAAAACGCAACGGTGGGTTGTCGGGCGTGCATCCCGCGGAGCTGTCCGCGCAGGTGCTCAACGGGCTGGTGCAGCGGGCCGGCGTGGATCCGGCCCTGGTGGACGACGTGATCTGGGGTTGCGTCATGCAGGCCGGCGAGCAGGCGCTCGACATCGGCCGCACTGCGCTGCTGACCGCGGGCTGGCCCGAGTCGGTGCCTGGCGTGACGGTGGACCGGCAGTGTGGCTCCAGCCAGCAGTCGGTGCACTTCGCCGCCGCGGGTGTGGTGGCAGGCCATTACGACGTCGTGGTCGCGGGCGGCGTCGAATCGATGTCGCGCACCCCGATGGGTGCCTCGCTGGCCAACGGCGGGCATCCGTACCCGGAGGCGTTCCGGGGCCGCTACACCCAGACCCCGAACCAGGGCGTCGGCGCCGAGATGATCGCCCAGCAGTGGGGCTTCGACCGTGCCACGCTCGACCAGTTCTCGCTGGACTCGCATGAGAAGGCCGCTGCCGCACAGGATGCCGGTGCCTTCAAGGATCAGATCGTGGGCATCAAGGATCAGGACGGTAGCCCCGTCACCGAGGACGAGGGCATCCGCCGCGGCACCACCCTGGAGAAGATGGGCCAGCTCAAACCCGCGTTCAAAGAGGACGGCGTGATCCACGCAGGCAACTCCAGCCAGATCTCCGACGGTTCGGCCGCGCTGCTGTTCATGTCCGCCGAGAAGGCGAAAGAGCTGGGGCTCAAGCCACTTGCCAAGGTGCACACCGCGGTGTTGGCCGGCGCCGACCCGGTGATCATGCTGACCGCGCCGATCCCGGCCACCCAGAAGGCGTTCAAGCGGTCGGGGCTGAGCGTCGACGACATCGGCGCGTTCGAGGTCAACGAGGCGTTCGCCCCGGTGCCGTTGGCCTGGCTGAAGGATATCGGCGCCGACGAGAAGAAGCTCAACCCGAACGGCGGAGCCATCGCGCTGGGCCACCCACTGGGCGGATCCGGTGCCCGGATCATGACGACGCTGCTGTACCACATGCGGGACAACAACATTCAGTACGGACTGCAAACCATGTGCGAGGGCGGCGGTCAGGCCAACGCCACCATTCTGGAGCTGCTGTGACCGAGAGCCTGCCGGGCGCCCTCGTCGAATGCAAGGGCAACGTCATGGTCATCACGATCAACCGCCCCGAGGCGCGCAACGCCATCAACTCCGCCGTCTCGATCGCCCTCGGCGACGCACTCGAGGAGGCGCAGCAGGATGCCGAGATCCGGGTCGTCGTCGTCACCGGCGCCGGGGACAAATCCTTCTGCGCGGGAGCCGATCTCAAGGCGCTGTCGAGGGGCGAGGACATCGGTCATCCGGACCGGCCCAAGTGGGGCTTCGCCGGGTACGTCCGGCACTTCATCGACAAACCGACGATCGCCGCCGTCAACGGGACGGCGCTCGGCGGCGGCACCGAACTGGCGTTGGCCAGCGACCTCGTCGTCGCCGGCGAGAGCGCGAAATTCGGTCTGCCCGAGGTGAAACGGGGGCTCATCGCGGCCGCGGGCGGAGTGTTCCGGCTCGTCGACCAAATCCCGCGCAAGGTGGCGCTGGAGATGATGTTCACCGGTGAACCGATCACCTCGGCCGAGGCGCTGAAGTGGGGGCTGATCAACGAGGTGGTTGCGGACGGGACCGTGGTCGAGGCCGCCCTGAAACTGGCCGAGCGGATCACCGTCAACGCACCGCTCGCGGTGCAGGCGAGTAAGCGGGTCGCCGTCGGCGCCGACGACGGTGTGATCGCCGCCGACGAACCCGGATGGTCCCGCACGATGCGGGAGGTCGCCGTCGTATTCGGCTCCGAGGACGCCAAGGAAGGGCCGCTGGCCTTCGCCCAGAAGCGTCAACCGGTCTGGAAAGCCAAATAAGCCGAGTGAGGGAAAAATAGATGAAGAGAACGATTTACGACGAAGAGCACGAGGCATTCCGCGCCACCGTCCGCGGCTACATCGACAGCGAACTCGTCCCCAACGCCGAGAAGTGGGAGGCCGAGCGGATCGTCGACCGGTCGGCCTATGTGGCGGCCGGCAAGCACGGCCTGATCGGGTTCAACATGCCCGAGGAGTACGGCGGCGGTGGCAGCGACGACTTCCGGTTCAACGCGATCATCGACGAGGAGATCTCCAGATCCGGTGTCCCCGCGCCCGCGCTGAGCCTGCACAACGACGTCGTCGGGCCGTACTTCAAGGACCTCGCCAACGATGAGCAGAAGAAGCGCTGGCTACCGGGCATCGCCAGCGGTGAGCTGATCATCGCCATCGCCATGACCGAGCCCGGCGCGGGCAGCGACCTGGCCGGCATCCGGACCTCGGCGGTACGCGACGGCTCGGGGGAGGACGCAGATTGGATTGTCAACGGCTCCAAGACATTCATCTCGTCGGGGATCAACTGCGACCTGTGCGTCGTGGTGGCCCGCACCGATCCGGAGGCCGGGCACAAGGGCTTCACGCTGCTGGTCGTCGAGCGGGGGATGGACGGTTTCACCCGCGGCCGCAAGCTGGACAAGATGGGTCTGCACGCCCAGGACACCTCGGAACTGCATTTCGAGAATGTGCGGGTGCCCAATGCCAACGTGCTCGGCAAGGAGGGGCGCGGCTTCTACCACCTGATGGCCAATCTGCCCTCGGAGCGGCTATCGATCGCCATCTCGGCCATCGCCGGGGCCCGCGAAACCTGGCGGCAGACACTGCAATACGCCAAGGACCGCAAGGCGTTCGGCCAGCCGATCGGCAGCTTCCAGCACAACCGGTTCCTGCTCGCCGAGATGGACACCGAGCTGGAGGTCACCGAGCAGTACATCGACCGGTGCCTGCAGGGCGTCGTCGACGGTGAGCTGACCGCGGTGGAAGCCGCCAAGGCCAAGTGGTGGGCCACCGAGACCGCCAAAAAGGTCGTCGACCGGTGCGTGCAGCTGCACGGCGGCTACGGCTACATGCTCGAGTACCGCGTCGCCCGCGACTACGTCGACGGCCGCATCCAGACGATCTTCGGGGGTACCACCGAGATCATGAAGGAGATCATCGGCCGCGATCTGGGTCTCTGACCCACGCCGAGCAGACGTAAAACTGCCCCTTTTCGCTTGAAAAGGG
>NZ_JBSFPX010000206.1:0-12356 GCF_053588415.1 Mycobacterium sp. NPDC003449 | reverse complement strand
GGCGGGCCGATGAGCAGGTCAAGATCCGCGGGTACCGCATCGAACTCGGCGAAATCCAGTCTGCTTTGGCCGATCTGGACGGGGTGGAGCAGGCCGTGGTGATCGCCCGCGAGAAACTGCTCGTCGCCTATATCACCGGGACGGCGGACCCGGCGGCGGCGCGGGCGGCGCTGGCAGAGACGTTGCCAGGTTATATGGTGCCCGCTGCCGTCGTGGTTCTCGATGAGTTGCCACTGACGGTCAACGGGAAACTCGACAAACGTGCCCTGCCCGCACCGGAATACACTGACACCGATCGGTACCGGGCCCCGAACACCGTGGTCGAGGAAATCCTGGCGGGGATCTATGCCCAGGTGCTCGGTGTGGAGCGGGTCGGGGTGGACGATTCGTTCTTCGACCTGGGCGGGGATTCGCTGTCGGCGATGCGCCTGATCGCCGCGATCAACACCAGCCTGGACACCGACCTCGCGGTGCGCGCCCTGTTCGACACCCCCACCGTCGCCCAACTCGCCCCTCTGGTCAACGCGGGTTCGGGCGGACGCGAACCCCTGACCCCACAGCAACGCCCACCTGCGATCCCATTGTCCTATGCACAGCAACGACTCTGGTTCCTGAACCGCTTCGAGGGTGGGGCGGCCACTTACAACATGCCTATCGCGTTCCGGGTCAACGGTGCACTGGACGTGCAGGCGCTAGGGGCGGCTCTCGACGATGTGGTCGGCCGTCATGAGTCGCTGCGCACGGTGTTCGTCGATGTGGATGGTGTGCCGCTACAGAAGGTGTTGCCGCCGCAGACGGGGATGTGGCGGCATGGTGGCTGCGCGGTGGTCTCGGTGTCGGGGCCCGACCAGGAAGACATTCTGGTCGGCGAGCTGACGGCGTTGGCGGGGTATCGATTCGACCTGTCGACAGAAATCCCGTTCCGGGCGCGGATCTATTCGTTGGGCCCCGAGCGTCATGTACTGGGAATTGTACTGCACCACATCGCGTTCGACGGGTGGTCCATGGCTCCGATGGTGCGCGACGTGGCCGGGGCCTACCGGGCCCGCGGGCAGCTCCAAGCGCCGGATTGGGCGCCACTTCCGGTGCAGTATGCCGATTACAGCCTGTGGCAGCGTGCGTACCTCGGCGATGTGGACGACCCGGACAGCCGCATCGCCGGGCAGTTGGCGTATTGGCGGCGAGAGCTGGCCGACGTGCCCGAGGTGGTGGCGCTGCCCACGGACCGGCCCAGACCGCCGGTGCCCAGCTACCGCGGTGACGGGGTGGAGTTCCGGATCGATCCGGAGCTGTGGGCGGGGCTCAAGGCGGTGGCGGCTGTGCACCACGCGACACCGTCGATGGCGTTGCAGGCCGTCGCGGCGGTGGTGTTGCACCGGGCCGGTATCGGTGAGGATGTGGTGCTGGGCACCGCGATCGCAGGGCGGATGGACGCCGCGTTGAACGACCTGGTCGGGTTCTTCGTCAACACCTGGGTGCTGCGGGTCGCGGTCACGTCCGGGCTGCGGTTTGACGAAGTGCTGAATCAGGTGCGGCAGAAGGCACTTGATGCCTACAGCAATCAGGATGTGCCGTTCGAGTTGCTGGTCGAGCAGCTGAACCCGGCTCGTTCGACTTCGCATCATCCGCTGTTCCAGGTGGCGATGGTGTTCCAGAACAACGTGTTGCCCGACGTGTCGCTCGACGGAGCCGATATCGAGCCGGTGTCGGTGCTCACCCGTACCGCCAAGTTCGATCTGGACTTCGACATCCGGGAGGTGCCAGGCGCGGATGCGCCGATGGCCACCGGGGTGCTCACCTATGCCACGGATCTGTTCGACCGGTCCGGCATCGAGCGGTTGGTGGGCTGGTTCGGCCGGGTGATCGAGGCGGTGGTGGCCGATCCGTCGGCGGTGGTCGGTGAGGTGGTTCTGCTCGACCGAGAGGAGCGAGACCTGCTGCTGCACACGTGGTCTGGGTCGGATATCGAGGCTCCGGTGGGGTTGGGGACGGAGTTGCTGGATGCGGCGGTCACCGCCGCTCCGGATGCGGTGGCGGTCATCGACGGAGCACAACAGCTGTCCTATCGCGAGTTGGACGAGGCAGCGAATCGGTTGGCAAGGGTGTTGATCGAGGCGAGGGTGGGACCTGAGCGTGCGGTGGGTGTCGCGACAGGACGGTGCGCCGAGTTGGTGGTGGCATGGTGGGCGGTACTCAAAGCCGGCGGGGTGTACGTTCCGGTGGATCGGGCGCACCCGGCCGAGCGGATCGCCACGATCCTGGATGCCGTCGACGCTGTCTGTGTGCTGACGTGTGGCGCAGACACCGTGGCCGGCGCCGGAGCGCGACCGGTGCTGGACCTCGGCGCACTCGACTGTTCGGGCCGGTGCGCGGATCCCATCGCCGACAGGGATCGCTCGGCTCCGCTCACCGCCGATGACGCCGCGTATGTGATCTTCACGTCGGGGTCTACCGGCACCCCGAAGGGGGTGGCGGTGAGCCATGCCGGACTGTTGGGGGTCGCCGCAGCACAACGTGACCTGTTCGCGCTGAGTGCCCGGTCGCGGGTGCTGATGGTGGCCGCACCGACCTTCGACGCATCCGTGTTCGAGGTAATCCTGGCGGTCGGATCCGCGGCGGCGTCGGTGATCGCACCGGTGGATTCGTATGCCGGGGAGGCGCTGACCGCTTTGGTGCACGACCAGCTGGTCGACGCGGCGGTGATTACCCCGACGGTGTTGGCGACGCTTGACCGGACCAGATTGGACGGACGTCTGACAACACTCCTCACGGCTGGGGAGGCATGCCCGGCGGAGCTGGTGACGGCGTGGGCGCCGGGCCGGGCGATGTTCAACGCGTACGGGCCCACCGAGGCCACGATCTGGTCGACCTGCACGACCCGGTTGTCGGCGGGGCAGGCCGTGGACATCGGCGCACCGATCGCCGGGGTATGCGCGCTGGTGCTCGACGCGCGGCTGAACCCGGTACCGATCGGGGTGGTGGGTGAGTTGTATCTGGCTGGTCCGGCACTGGCGCGGGGCTATGTGGGGCGGCCGGACCTGACCGCAGACAGATTCGTGGCCAACCCCTTTGGACGTCCGGAACTGTCGGGAACACGCATGTATCGGACCGGGGATCTGGTGCGCTGGACCCCGCACGGCGGGCTGGAGTACCTCGGTCGCGCCGATGCGCAGGTCAAGCTGCGCGGGCAGCGTCTGGAGCTGGGCGAGATCGAGAACACCCTGCTGACCTGTCCGCAGGTCAGTTGCGCGGCCGCGGCAGTGTATCGTCGCGACGCCGCCGATCATCTGGTCGCCTACGTGGCGCTGGAACAGGCCAGCACTGCCGATCACGATGTGGAAGTCGTCGATCAGTGGCAGCAGATGTATGACGAACTCTATGACGCCGAGTTCGAAGCCCCCGAGTTCGGCAGCGACTTCCGGGGATGGAACAGCAGCTACACCGGGGAGCCGATCCCGCTCGAACAGATGCTGGAGTGGCGGTCCACCACCGTGGATCGGATCCTGTCGCTGCGTCCACGGCGGGTCCTGGAGATCGGCGCAGGCTCGGGGCTCGTACTGTCACAGGTCGCCCCGCACTGTGAACGCTATGTCGGCACCGACATGTCGGCCGTAGCCGTCGACACCCTGGCGCTCGCACTGACCCGGTGCGAGATTCCATGGCGGGACCGGGTCCAATTACTGGCCCGGCCCGCGCATGTCACCGAAGGGCTGCCGCACGGCTACTTCGACACCATCATTCTCAACTCGGTGATCCAGTACTTCCCCAATGCGGGCTACCTCGGCGAGGTCATCGACCAGGCCGTCGAGTTACTGGCGCCTGGAGGCCGACTGTTCCTCGGCGATGTGCGCAACCACACCCTGCAGGGCGCATTCCAGACCGGCGTCGCGCTCGCGCACAGCACGGATCCCGGCGAGATTCGTCGACGGGTTCAGCGTGCGGTGCTTGGTGATCCCGAATTACTGCTGTCCCCGGAGTTTTTCACGACCTGGGCGTCCGATCACCCGTCGGTGAGCGGGGTGGACATCCAGGTCAAACGCGGCGAATCAGACAATGAGCTGACCCGTTACCGCTACGACGTCGTCATCCACACCGCCCCGACCCCGGTGTGCTCGCTCGTCGCGGCGCCGACCTGGGCGTGGAACGACGGTGCCGGCCTGAGCGGGCTGCACACCGAACTGATGTCGCGTCGCCCGGCGGCGGTGCGGGTCAGCGCGATACCCCGGGCCGGCGTGATCGCCGACGTCGACGCCGAACGGGCATTGGTCGCCGGTCTACCCTCGACCGAGGTCGTCGAGACCACCGATGCCGGTGTCACTCCGGAGCAGGTGTACCGACTCGGTGCGGCGGCCGGATATCGGGTCGCTGTGACCTGGGGTGCCCGGCCCGGCACCGTCGACGCGGTCTTCCTCGCGCGCACCGATGACGGCCCGGATCCGGCGCTGAGCGACCTGTACCTGGCGAGTGCCGGGAATCAGCAGCGGAGCTCGTATGCCAACAATCCCGATGCGAACAGCAAAGTCAACGCGGTGCGCCAGTGGCTGTCAGAGCGGTTGCCCGAGTACATGGTGCCGTCCCAGATCGTGGTGCTCGAGGAGTTCCCACGGACCTCATCCGGCAAGATCGACCGTAAGGTATTGCCGGAACCGGTGTTTGCCGTATCGGCGTTCCGGGCACCACAGACTCCCGTCGAGAAGACGATCGCGCAGGCGTTCGCCGAGGTGCTCGGACTCGAGCAGGTCGGCCTCGACGACGACTTCTTCACCTTGGGCGGCGACTCGTTGACCGCCACCCGGGTGTGCGCACGGCTGCAGTCGGCGCTGGGCCGGGAGGTACCGGTGCGCTATCTGTTCGACGCACCGACCGCCGGTGGCCTGGCAACCTACCTGGACCGGCACGACAGCGACGACGCCCGCCCACCGCTTCGAGTCATGCCACGACCGCCGCATGTCCCGTTGTCGTACGCCCAACAACGCCTGTGGTTCTTCGATCAGCTACAAGGGCCCGCACCGGTTTACAACATGGCGGTGGCGTTGCGGCTGGACGGACACCTGGAGGTGAACGCGCTCGGACAGGCACTGGCCGATGTGGTGGGGCGGCACGAGAGCCTGCGTACCGTGTTCACCCTGGCCCGGGGAGTACCCCAGCAGTCGGTGGTACCACCTGAGCAGGTCCGCCTGTGCTGGCAGGTCGTCGACGCCGCCGGCTGGCCGGCCGACCGGCTACAGCAGGCCATCGGTGAGGTGGCGCGTCACCCGTTCCGGCTGTCTACCGAAATACCATTGCGAGCAACCCTTTTCCGGGTCGGTGAGGACACCAACATACTGGCCGCCGTGGTGCACCACATCGCCGCCGACGGCTGGTCGGTGACGCCGCTGGTGGCCGACCTCGGCGTGGCGTACGCCAGCCGGTGCGCGGGCCGGGATCCCGACTGGAACCCGCTGCCGGTGCAGTATGCCGATTACGCGTTGTGGCAGCGCGAGTATCTGGGTGAGGTCGGCGACCCCGACAGCCGCATCGCCGGGCAGCTGAGCTACTGGCAGGACACGCTGTCCGGGCTGCCCGAACGCCTGCGACTACCCACCGATCGGCCCTATCCGCCGGTGGCCGATTACCGGGGTGCGAGTGTGGCGGTGGACTGGCCGGCCGAACTGCAGCAGCGGATCGCGCAGGTGGCCCGCGAACACAATGCCACCAGTTTCATGGTGGTCCAGGCCGGGCTGGCGCTGCTGTTGTCGAAGCTCGGCTCCAGTTCGGATGTGGCAGTGGGGATAACGGTCGCCGGGCGGGATGATCCGGCGTTGGACGACCTGGTCGGGTTCTTCGTCAACACCTTGGTACTGCGCATCGATCTGACAGGCGATCCGACCATCGCGGAGCTGCTGGAGCAGGTTCGCAGGCGCGGACTGGACGCCTTCGAACACCAGGACGTTCCCTTCGAGGTGCTCGTCGATCAGCTCAAACCGGCCCGGTCGTTGACCCATCACCCACTAGTGCAGGTGATTCTGTCCTGGCAGAACCTGGCCTGGCAGCACAGCGGTGACTCCGCCGCCGGACTGTCCCTGGGGGAGGTGCGGGTCACCCCGATGTCGGCGACCACCCGCACCGCACGCACGGACCTGACCTTCGCCCTGGGCGAGCGTTGGGGTGAAACCGGTGAACCCGCTGGGATCGGAGGGACGGTGGAGTTCCGCACCGATGTCTACGACACGAATACCGTCGAGCGGCTGATCGAGCGGTTGCGCCGGGTGCTGGCGGCGATGACCGCCGAGGTGGGGGGACCGGCATGACCGCGGATCTGAGCCGGCGACTGTCGTCGATGGATTTCCTGGACGCGGATGAGCACGAGGGGCTGGACAGGTGGGGTAACCGGGCGGCGCTGACCAGGCCTGCGGCGGCAGGCGATTCGATTCCGTCGTTGTTCGCGGCGCAGGTGGCGCGCACACCTGAGGCGGTGGCGGTCACGTGTGCTGGCCGCTCGATGTTGTATCGGGAGCTGGATGAGGCGTCGAATCGGTTGGCGCACTTGCTGGCCGGTACCGGGATCGGTCCAGGGCAGTCGGTGGCCCTGCTGTTTCACCGGTCGGCCGAGGCCATCGTGGCGATCCTGGCGGTGCTCAAGGTCGGAGCGGCTTATCTGCCGATCGACCCGGCGCATCCGGATGCCCGGATCGAATTCATGCTCGCCGACGCCGCACCGCGGGCCGCGATCACTACCAGCGGCTTGGCCCGGCGGTTGGACGGGTCGGGCGTGGCGGTGATCGACGTCGATGATCCTCGAAGCGATGCTCAACCCAGCACCGCGTTGCCGCGGCAGCCCGATGATGATGTCGCCTATCTCATCTACACCTCGGGTACCACCGGTATTCCGAAGGGGGTGGCCATCACCCACCGGAGCGTGGCCCGGCTGTTGACGTCCCTGGACGACTGTCTGGAGCTGACCGGGCAGGTGTGGACGCAGTGCCATTCACTGGCCTTCGACTACTCGGTGTGGGAGATCTGGGGTGCGCTGCTGTTCGGTGGACGGCTGGTGGTGGTCTCCGAATCGGTCGCGCGCTCACCCGAAGACCTGCGCGCGGTACTCGTCGACGAGCAGGTGAACATCCTCAGCCAGACCCCGTCGGCGTTCTATGCGCTGCAGGCCGCCGATGCCCTGCTGCCCGAGTCGGAACGCCGGCTGAAGCTGGAGACCGTGGTGTTCGGCGGCGAAGCGCTCGAACCCCAGCGTCTTCGCGCCTGGATGGACAACCATCCGGGATCGCCACGCCTGATCAACATGTACGGCATCACCGAGACGACCGTGCATGCCTCATTCCGTGAGATCGTCGAAGGGGACGCCGACTGCGGCGCCAGCCCCATCGGCGTGCCGCTGGCCCATCTTGCCTTCTTCGTACTGGATCAGTCCCTACAGCCGGTGCCGGTGGGTGTCGTCGGCGAGTTGTATGTGGCTGGTGCCGGGCTGGGCTGCGGATACTGGCGCAGGGGCGGGTTGACCGCGTCGCGGTTCGTGGCATGTCCATTCGGAGGCTCCGGAGCCCGGATGTACCGCTCCGGGGATCTGGCCTCCTGGGGCGGGGATGGGCAACTGCGGTATCTGGGACGGGCCGATGAGCAAGTCAAGATCCGTGGGTATCGCATCGAACTCGGTGAAATTCAGTCCGCCCTGGCTGAATTGGATGGGGTGAAGCAGGCGGCGGTGCTGGCCCGCGAGGATCGCCCCGGCGACAAGCGCCTGGTCGGTTATGTCACCGGAACAGTGGATCCGGGGCAGGTGCGTGCCGGCTTGGTGGAGCGGTTACCGGCATACATGGTGCCTGCGGCGGTGGTGGTGCTCGACGCATTGCCGTTGACGGTCAATGGCAAGCTCGACAGAAAAGCCCTGCCGACACCGGAATACGTCGACGGTGACGCCTACCGCGCCCCGACCACCGCGGTCGAGGAGATCCTGACGGGTATCTACGCCCAGGTGCTGGGGCTGGCGCGGGTCGGGACAGCGGATTCGTTCTTCGATCTCGGCGGCGACTCACTGTCGGCGACGCGGGTGATCAACGCGATCAATACCAGCCTGGACGGCGATCTCGCGGTCCGCGCGATCTTCGAAACGCCCACGGTGGCCCAGCTGGCCATGCGGGTGAGCCCGGGTTCGGGTGGGCGCGAGCCGTTGGTCGCGGCCGATCGGCCCGAAAGGCTGCCACTATCGTATGCGCAACAACGCTTGTGGTTCCTCGCCCAGTTGCAGGGCCCGTCCCCGGTCTACAACATGGCGGTGGCGTTGCGTCTCGACGGCCGGCTTGATGCCGACGCGTTGGGTGCGGCGCTGGCCGATGTGATAGGTCGCCATGAGAGCTTGCGCACCCTGTTCCCCGCGCCCGGTGGCGTGCCCCAACAGAAAGTGGTACCGGCCGAGCAGGCAGACGCCGGATGGCAGGTGGTTGACGCGCAGGAGTGGCCGGCCGACCGACTGCAGGAGGCCGTCGGGACCGTCGCGCGTCATCCGTTCGATCTTGCCGCCGAAATACCGGTCAAGGCAACACTGTTCCGCGTCGCGGACAATGAGCACCTGCTGGTGGCGGTGGTACACCACATCGCCGCCGACGGGGAATCGGTCACCCCGCTGACCCGTGACCTCGGGGCGGCCTACGCCAGCCGTTGTGCGGGGCGCCCCCCGGGTTGGGCGCCGTTGTCGGTGCAGTATGCGGATTTCGCGCTGTGGCAGCGCGCCTACCTCGGAGATCTCGACGACAGCGACAGCCGTTTCGCCACCCAGCTGAGCTACTGGCAGGATGCGCTGGCCGGATTGCCCGAGCGGTTGGAGTTACCGACGGACCGTGCCTATCCGCCGGTCGCCGATCTGCGCGGGGCAAGTGTGCCGGTGGATTGGCCCGCGGAGTTGCAGCTGCAGGTGGCGCGGGTGGCTCGAGAGCATAATGCGACCAGTTTCATGGTGGTTCAGGCTGCCCTGACGGTATTGCTTGCCGAGCTGAGTGCCAGTTCTGATGTCGCGGTAGGTTTCCCGATCGCCGGCCGCGGCGACCCGGCGCTCGATGAGCTCGTCGGGTTCTTCGTCAACACCTTGGTTCTGCGGGTGGATGTGTCGGGCGATCCCACCGTAGCCGACCTGTTGGCCCAGGTGCGCCAGTGTGCCCTTGGTGCCTATGAACATCAGGATGTGCCGTTCGAAGTGGTTGTTGACCGGCTGAACCCGACTCGCAGCCTGACCCACCACCCGATCGTTCAGGTGACATTGGCGTGGCAGAACGTCAGTCACGACACCACAGCCGGTGCCGTCCTCGGCGATGTGGAGATCACCGCGCTGCCCGTGGACACCCGCACCGCCCGGATGGATTTGGTGTTCTCCCTGGGTGAACGGTTCGACGCTGCCGGCGATCCCGCCGGGATCGGCGGGATGGTGGAATACCGCACCGATGTGTTCGACGCTGCCAGCGTCGAAACCCTGACCGCCCGTTTGCAACGGGTGCTGGCGGCCATGACTGCCGACGCCACCCGGAGGTTGTCGTCGGTGGACCTGCTCGGCGCAAACGAACATGTGCTGCTCGGTGAGTTCGGAAACCGGGCGGTATTGACCGAGGCCGTGCCTCCGGTGTCGATTCCCGTCGCGTTCGACCGCCAGCTAGCCCTCGCTCCGGACGCGGTGGCGGTGAGTTCCGCCGCTCGTTCGATGACCTACCGGGAACTCGACGATGAGTCGAATCTGTTGGCATACAAGCTGGTTGATCGCGGCGCCGGCCCGGGACGGTACGTGGCGTTGCTGTTGGAACGCTCGGCAGACGCGATCGTGTCGATCCTGGCAATACTCAAGACCGGTGCGGCCTACCTTCCGCTCGATCCCGCGCATCCCGACGCCAGAATCGAGTTCGTACTCGCAGATGCCGCGCCGACCGCGGTGATCACCAGCACGCGGCTGGCTGACCGGTTGGATACATGCGAGGTGCCGGTCATCGATGTGGCCGACCGCCCGATCGACGGTGCACCGGTGGCGCCGTTGCCGACGACGACGCCGGACGATGCCGCGTACGTCATCTATACCTCGGGCACTACCGGGGTTCCGAAGGGGGTGGCCATCACTCACCAGAACGTCACGCAGCTGATGCTGTCGGATCTCGGCATACCGCCGGGCGGCGCCTGGCCGCTGTGCCATTCGCTGTCTTTCGATGTTTCGGCGTGGGAACTGTGGGGCGCACTGCTGCACGGTGGCCGGGTGGTGGTGGTGCCCGAGGATGTGGTCGCCGCACCGGAGCATTTCCACTCACTGTTGGTTGCCGAACACATCAGCATGTTGACCCTGACCCCATCGGCCGCGGCGATGATCCGGCCGGAGGGTTTGGAAGCGGCGACGTTGATGGTGGCCGGTGAGGCGTGCCCGGCCGATGTGGTGGATGCGTGGGCGCCGGGGCGGGTGATGATCAACGCATACGGTCCGACCGAAACCACCATGGGAGTGACGATGAGCGCTCCGCTACAGGCCGGGTCGGGTGTGGTGCCGATCGGTGTGCCGGTGCCGGGGGCGGCGTTGTTTGTGTTGGATCGGTGGTTGCGGCCGGTGCCGGCGGGTGTGGTGGGTGAGTTGTATGTGGCGGGTCGTGGTGTCGGGGTCGGTTATGTACGCCGCAGCGGGCTGACGTCTTCGCGGTTTGTGGCGTGCCCCTTCGGGTTGCCGGGGGCGCGGATGTATCGGACCGGGGACCTCGCGAAGTGGGGTGCCGATGGCCAGCTGCAGTACCTGGGTCGCGGCGACGAGCAGGTCAAGATCCGCGGTTACCGCATCGAACTCGGCGAAATCCAGTCTGCCCTGGCCGATGTGGACGGGGTGGAGCAGGCGGTGGTGATCGCCCGCGAGGACCGGCCCGGCGACAGGCGGCTGGTGGGTTACGTCACCGGGACAGCAGAACCGGTTCAGATACGCGCCGCGCTTTCTCAGCGGCTGCCGGGCTATCTGGTTCCGGCCGCGGTGGTGGCGCTCGAAGCGTTGCCGTTGACGGTCAACGGGAAACTCGACAAACACGCCCTGCCAACACCGGACTACACCGACACCGGTAGTGAGTATCGCCGCCCGGCGACTCCCACCGAGGAGCTCCTGGTCGGAATCTATGCCAGAGTCCTTGGCCTGGACCGGGTGGGGGTGGACGATTCGTTCTTTGACCTGGGCGGGGATTCGCTGTCGGCGATGCGGCTGATCGCCGCGATCAACACCGTCCTGGACACCGATCTCGCGGTACGGACCCTGTTCGATGCCCCCACAGTGGCGCGGCTGGCGCCGCGCATCGGTGCGGGCTCGGGGGCGCTGCCGTTGAGAGTACAGCAGCGGCCGTCGGTGGTGCCGTTGTCGTACGCGCAGAACCGGATGTGGTTTCTCAACCGGTTCGAGAGTGGGGCAGCCACCTACAACATGCCGACCGCGTATCGGATCAGCGGCCCGTTGGACGTCGCGGCGCTGGAGGCTGCCCTGGCCGATGTGGTGGGTCGTCATGAGAGTTTGCGTACTTTGTTCCCCGCCGTCGATGGGGTGCCGCGGCAAGTGGTGGTACCCGTCGAGGAGGCCGATTTCGGTTGGCAGATCGTTGACGCCGGTGATTGGACGGCGGAACGGTTGGCCGGGGCCGTCGGTGCCGAGGTCAGCCACCGCTTCGACTTGTCCGCCGAAATTCCGTTGCGGGCTATGGTTTTCCGGGTCGATGTGGACGAGTATGTGTTGGTGGCGGTGGTGCATCATATCGCCGCGGACGGTTGGTCGGTCGCGCCGTTGGTGCGCGATCTGGGGGTGGCGTATGCGTGCCGGTGTGGTGGGCAGGCACCGGATTGGGTGCCGTTACCGGTGCAGTACGCCGACTACACGCTGTGGCAGCGCGAGCATCTGGGTGAGCTGGCCGATCCCGACAGTCCGATCTCGGCGCAGGTGGCGTATTGGGAGCAGGCGTTGTACGGCTTGCCGGAGCGGTTGGAGTTGCCGACGGATCGGCCGTATCCGGCGGTGGCCGATTACCGGGGTGCGACGGTGGCGGTGGATTGGCCTGCCGAGTTGCAGCTGCAGGTGGCGCGGTCGGCACGGGAGCACAATGCGACCAGTTTCATGGTGGTACAGGCAGCATTGGCGGTATTGCTGTCGGCGTTGAGTGCCAGTAACGATGTGGCGGTGGGATTTCCGATCGCCGGCCGGCGCGACCCGGCGCTCGATGAGTTGGTGGGGTTCTTCGTCAACACCTTGGTGCTACGGGTCGATGTGAGTGGGAACCCCAGTGTTGCTGAACTGTTGGACCAGGTGCGATCGCGTAGCCTGGCGGCTTTCGAGCATCAGGATGTGCCGTTCGAGGTGTTGGTGGAGCGGCTCAACCCGGCCC
>NZ_JBSFPX010000205.1:0-12393 GCF_053588415.1 Mycobacterium sp. NPDC003449 | reverse complement strand
CGTTCATGCCGGGGTTGTAGTAGGCGTTGACCGTCTGCGGCGTCATGAACCATTCGTCGCGGTCGACGGGGGCGCCCAGCTTGGCGAGTTCGCGGTCCGAGCTGACGATGTGGCCGCGCAGGAAGTTGCCGTACAGGTCGTCACGCTCGATCACCAGCGCCGAATAGTCGCGCCAGCGTGCCGGGTAGCCGATCTTCGGGGTGAACTTGTCCAGCTTGGTCAGGGCCTTGGCCCGGGTTTCCGGTGTCATCCAGTCGAGTTCGTCGATGCTCACCCGGTAGGCCTCGCGCAGGTTGGCGACCAGCTCGTCCATCCGGGCCTTGGCCTCCGGTGGGAAATACCGCTCGACGTAGAGCTTGCCGAGGGCATCGCCCATGAGGTTCTCCACCACCGCGACCGCACGCTTCCAGCGGTCCCGGATCTGCTCGGTGCCCGACAGCGTGCGGCCGTAGAACGCGAAGTCCTCGGCGACCAGCTCGTCGGTGAGCAGCCCGGCCCGCGAGTGGATGACCCGCCAGCGGGCCCAGGCCTTCCAGTCCTCGAGATCCTCCGAGGACCACAGCGCCGCGAACGCGGTCAGGTAGTCGGGCTGGCGGACCACGAGTTCGGCCGCGGTCTGCGCGGACGTCCCGAGCGCCTGCACCCAGCCCGACCAGTCGAATCCGGGGGCGTCCTCGGCCAGGTCGACGAAGCGGCGCAGGTTGTAGGTCAGGTCGGCGTCGCGGCGCTTGACCACATCCCAGTGTGCGGCGGCCAGCTTGGATTCCAGCGCCAGGATCCGGGCGGCGGTCTCGGCGTGGGCGTCGGCCTCGCCGCCGTGGACCAGCGCGAACATCCGGGCGATATGGCCCGGGTAGGCGGCGAGGATCTCGGCGTGCTGCTCGTCGCGGTAGTAGGACTCGTCGGGCAGGCCGATCCCGGACTGACCCATGTGCAGCAGGTAGCGCGCCGAATCCTTGGAATCGGTGTCGACGTACACGCCCGCGCCGCCACCGACCCCGGTGCGCTGCAACCCGCCGAGCACCGCGGCCAGCGCCGCCGAATCGGCGGCACCGTCGATAAGGGCCAGCTCGGCGAGCAGCGGTGCCACGCCCCGCTGGGCGACCGTGCCCTCGTCCATGAAGCTGGCGTACAGATCGCCGATGCGCTGCGCGTCGGAGGCCGACCCGGACCCGGACGCCGCGGCCGTTTCGCTGGCCTGGGTGATCAGATCGCGGATCTGCTCCTCGGCCCGGTCGTAGAGCGAGCGGAACGCGCCGTCGGTGGCCCGGTCGGCGGGAATGGTGTAGTCGGTCAGCCACTTGCCGTTGACGTGGCCGAACAGGTCGTCCTGGGGGCGGGCGTTTGAGTCGACATGGCTCAGGTCGATACCCGACTTGATAGCTTCTACCGTCACCCCGACATTCTTCCAGACGCCCCCGCGCCGGTACCCTCACGCGCATGCCCGATGCCCCCGCCGAGGACAGCCGCGACACCGATTCCTCGGACGGTCCGCGGACCACCGGCTTCGGGATCGCGTCGGTGGTGCTCGGCGTCATCGCGGTGGCCGCGGTGGTGCTCGGCGCCATGGTGTGGTCCGGGCACCGCGACCAGACCGCCGAGCGCGAGTACGAGAGCCAGGTGCTGCGGGCCGCGGTGGACTGGACCGGCGTGCTGATCAACATGAACTCCGACACCGTCGAGGCCGATATGCGCAAGCTGCACGAGGGCTCGGTCGGCCAGCTCAACGCCGACTTCGATTCGGCCGTGCAGCCCTACCGCGAGCTGGTGCAGCGGCTGCGGTCCAAGACCACCGGGCAGATCGACTCGGTGTCCATCGAATCGCTGTACCACCCGCCGCAGACCGAGGGCGGCGCACCGGCCCCGCCCGACGAGCTGTCCGGGATGGTGTCCCGGATCGACACGGTCCTGGTGGTGGCGACCTCGGTCACCGAGAACGCAGGCACCGACAAACCCCAGACCGTGCGCTGGAACCTGCGGCTGGGGGTGTCCGACGTCGACGGGCGGCCGATGATCTCGCGGCTGGAGCCGATCCGATGAGAAACCGCCTGCGGGTCCTGGCCTTCGACATCGTCGCGCCGCTGGCCGCGATCCTGGCCCTGGTCTACATCGGCCTGGCGCTGGCCTGGCCGCTGTGGTGGGTGTCGGTGTGTTCGGTGCTGTGCCTGCTGATCGTGCAGGCCGTCGTCGTCAACGTGGTGCTGGCCCGCCGGGACGGGGTCACGGTCGGCACCGACGACGACGGGCCGGGGCTGCGGCTCGCGGTGGTCGGGGTGGCCACCGCGGCGCTGGTGGCCGCCGTGGCGGTCGGCTACCTGCGCTGGACGGTGCCCGACGGCACCTTCGACCGCGACCGCGACGAGGTGGTGCGCATCGCTAGCAGCGTCTCGGAGGCCACCGCGACGTTCACCCCGCAGAGTCCGACCGCCTCGATCGACCGGGCCACCCGGCTGATGGCCCCGGACCGCGCGGAGCAGTTCAAGAACGAATTCGCCGCCGTGGCAAAGGATTTGACCAGCAAGAACGTATCCGCCCAGGCGTCCACGATCTCGGCGGGGGTGGAGGCGCTCGGTCCGCAGGCGGCCAGCGTCGCGGTGGTGCTGCGCGGCACCCAGAGCGTGCCGGGCCAGCCTGCCGACAATGCGGTGCTGGCGCTGCGGGTGGTGCTCGACAAGACCGACGGCAGCTGGCTGGTCCAGAACGTGACCCCGCTGCACTCCCGCTGAGCGGCTGCCCCCGGGCGGCTGGGCTACTTTGCCGAGCGCTGCGCGGCGATCTTGGCGAACCGGTCCGACAGCCGCTGCATCCGCAGCAGCAGTGAAGCCGGCGGGCTGTCGGTGCCCTCCAGATAGGTCGCGAAGGATTCGTTGGACACCCCGGTGCGCGACGCGAACTCCTGCGGCTCCAGCCCGGAACGCCGCAGCATCGCCTGGATCTGGCGGGCGACCTCGGAGCGCTCGGTGGCCTCCAGGTGTTCCCTGGTCCGCACCAGCACCTCGGCGAGGGCCTTGGAGACGCCGTACGGTCGGGCCGTCTCCAGCACCTCCTCGACCTGGCGTGCGGTCCGGCCGTACGGGTCGCGTTTGATCGCCGCGACGATGCGCTGCCACACGGTCATATCGTCGGTCTCGAGGGCGGCGCGGATCGCGGCGGTGGGCCAGTACTCGACCGGCCGGTCGTCGAACGCGGCCTGGCGCGCGGCGGGGCGCTGCCGCCCGCCCTGACGGGCGGGCGCGGAGCGCTGTGCCGACGATCGGCCCGAGGCGGGTTGACTCGACGGACCATTCTCGCGGCGCGCGGCGCGCGCATCTCGAATATCCGGGGCCAACGTCACTTCGCCTCCTCGAGCATCGCTACCGCCACCGACAGGCAGCGCTGCCTGACTTCCGCCCAGTTCGCCGCCGCGTCCGGACCCGACATCCTGACGTCGTGTTCGTCGGACGGCTGCGGATCCGCCAGGCGGCGGACCAGCTGGGTGGCGACCCATCTGTTCCGTGGGTGCTGCCCACAGTAATACCGGTCCATGCCCGACAACACCAGAGCTGCGGTTTGAGTTTCCATCGACTCGACCAGATCGGCAAACTCGGCGTAGTCCTTGGTGCTGTTGCGGCACATGATCAGGTAGCCCTTGAGTCGCAACGTCTCGGCCCCGGTCGGGATCTGCAGGCGGTCCCCGGTGGGCAGCTGGACGTTGGTGGTCTCCACCGGGCCGCGGCGTTCCACCGGTGCCCGCTCGGCATCGGCCTCGGTCTGCAGCGCGTCCACCGCCACCGACAGCCTGCCCCGCCACATGGTCACCGGGTGTACCCCCGGCAGCGGCTTGGACCGGCCGGGCCGCCGGGCCGCCAGCCGGGTCGCGGCCTTGCTGCAGCCGCTGAACGCCAGCGGATCGGTCACGATGATCGTTTGCGGGGCAAGGCTTTTCATCCGGGCGGCGGATCGGACCATCATGCGCAGATCCGATCCGGTCGGCCCGAGCGCCGAGATGTCGTCGGGGATGATGACCAGATCGGTGACCTGCACCTTGGGCAGCGGCTTCTCGAAGTCGACCTCCGGCAGGATCCGGTCCAGCCAGCGCGGCAGCCACCAGTTCCACTCGTCGAACATCGCCATCAGGGCGGGCACCAGCACCAGCCGGACCACCGTGGCGTCGACCGCGATGGCCACCGCGCAGGCCACCCCGAGCTGGGCGACCAGCGGCATGCCGGCAAATGCGAATCCGATGAACACCGCGATCATGATCAACGCGGCGCTGGTGATGGTGCGGGCGCTGGTGCTCACGCCGTAGGCGACGGCGTCGCGGGTGTTGTTGGTCTGCAGGAACCGTTCCCGGATCCGGGTGAGCAGGAAGATCTCATAGTCCATCGACAGGCCGAAGGTCATCGCCAGCACCAGCGGCGGGATGGTGCTGTCCAGCGAGCTGATCTTCTCGAAGCCCAGCCGTTCGAACCAGCCCCACTGGAAGACCACCACCAGGCTGCCGTAGGCCGCGGCCACCGACAGCACGGTCATCAGCACGCCCTTGAGCGCCAGGAACACCGACCGGATCGACACCAGCAGCATCACGAACGCGATGAGCGCGACGAACGCGAACACCAGCGGTTGGGTGACCGACACCCGATCGTCGAAATCCTTGATCAGCGCGGTCGGGCCGCCGACGTCGACGCCGGCGTCGGGCCCGGCCGCGGCGGGCAGTTCGGCGCGCATCCAGTCGATGGCATCCCGCGCGGCCAGATCCTCGGGGTCCACCGACAGCACCGCCGACAGCAGGGCGCTGTCGCCGTTGTCGGCGAACGCCGGCGGCTGCACCGTGACGACCTTTGGCGCCTTGGTCATCCGCTCGCGGATCGCGTCGAGGGTCGCGGTCTGCGCCGGCCCGGAGGCGTCCCCGTCGGGGAAGGTCACCAGTACCCGGACCGGGCCCAGGGCCCCGGGGCCGAGCGCATCGGCGGCCGCGTTGACCCCGCCCCGGATCTCGTGGGTGGGTTCGAACTGGCGCTGCATGCTGTTGCCAAGGATCATCTGGAAGGCGGGCGCGGCCAGCATCAGCAGCAGCACCACCGCGAGCAGTGCCGACACCCAGGGACTGCGCATCACCGCGCCGGTCCAGCGGGTCCAGAACCGGGACTGGGTCGCCTCGGCCCGCCGCGACCAGTGCAGGTAGGACGACCGTTTGGCGGCGGCCTTGCCGAACGTGGCCAGCACCGCGGGCGTGAGCGTCGTCGAGGTCAGCACCGCGACCGCGACGGCGAGGATCGCGCCGGTGGCCATCGACACCAGCACCGGGGTGTGGATGATGTAGATCCCGGTGACCGACGCGATCACGGTCAACCCGGACAGCGCGACCGCCAGCCCGGAAGTGGCCATGGCCGCGTCGGCGGCGTCGGTCGGGTCGCGGCCGGCCCGCAGCTCCTCCCGGAACCGCATCAGGATGAACAGCGAATAGTCGATGGCCAGCGCGATGCCGAACATCGACACCGTCGAGGTCACGAACACGCTCATGGTGGTGTACATCGACAGCAGATAGACCAGGCCCATCGTCACCACGACCGTGCAGACGCCGAGCACCAACGGCAACGCGGCCGCGGCCAGCGACCCGAACACCGCGAGCAGAACAATCAGGACGATCGGAAGGTTCCACTTCTCGGCCTGGGCGATGTCGTGTTTGGTGGCCTGCGTCGCGGCGGCGCCCAGCGCGCCCTGGCCGATCACATAGAACTTGACCTTGCCGTTCTCGCTCTCGCCCGGCTCCTCGCCGTGGATGCCCACCTTCTGGCGCAGCTGCTTGGCGACGTCCACCGCGCCGGTGTTCTCGAAGTCCAGGCTCAGGGTCAGGACGTAGGGCCGGTCCGGCTGCGGCGCGGCCTGTTGCGGGTTGGGCACGATCTTGACGCTGGGCACCTCGCCCGCGATCTGCTCGAGGCGGGTCACCGCGGCGTTCATATCGTCGAACGATGCGTCGGCCCGGGGCGCGGCCACCAGCGCCAGCGGTGAGGCGCCCTGATCGGGATAGTGCTCCTCGAGTTGTCGCTGTACCCGCAGCGACTGCGAACCCTCGACCTCGAACCCGCCGCCGGTCAGGTTCGATGACTGGTTCAGCGCGAGGTAGATCGAGGGCACCAGCAGCAGCATCCACGTCGCGAAGACCGCCCAACGGTATCTGCGCAGCTTGCTGCTCAGGCGCATCATGAACTGCTGGATGCGAGGTCCCCGCTTTCTCCACCGGCGTTTTGTAGCGTGAGCGTACCTCGGCGGGGGTAGGGTGACCCGCCGCTCACCGCTTCTGACATCGCACCGAGATGTGCCCGGTGTTACCCCGCGTCTGCGACGGTCCTGTGCGTTCGCTAACGGATCTGGCAGCCCGGCCGATACGGATGGCAGGATGGCCCCGGCATTGACTGCGTCGGGGCCGTTCGCCGACGTATTAAGGAGTTCTCCGATGACATCCACCAGGGCCGGACTGCGCCGAAATCTGGGCGCCGCTTTCATCGCCACCGCCGTTGGCGGTGCCGCGGTGGCCGCCCTGGTCGGGCCGTCGGCCACCGCGGCCACCGATCCGTGCGCGGCCAGCGAGGTCTCGCGCACCGTCGGCAAGGTGGCCGCCAACACCGGTGACTACCTGGACTCCCATCCCCAGACCAACCAGGCGCTGACCACGATCCTGCAGCAGCAGGCCGGTCCGCAGACGCTGGGTTCGCTGAAGAACTACTTCGACGCCAACCCGCGGGTCGCCAAGGACCTGCAGGCGCTGCAGCAGCCCCTGCAGACGCTGGGGGGTCGCTGCAAGTTGCCGGTCACCCTTCCGCAGTTGCTCGGCCTGATGCAGGCCGCCCAACAGCAGGGGCCCGCGAGTTTGCCAGGAGGGTCGCCGTCGGCGCAGACCGTTGGGGTGCCCGGGGCCGCCCAACCGGCCCTGACGCCCCCCGCGACGTCGCCGGTCCGCAGCGCGGGCTCGCCGCCGGGGCCGTCGACCGCCACCAGCCGCTGATCCGGGCGGCTGGACGCCGCCTACAGCGTCGGCGCTGAGCTGCGGATTCAGTGGTTCTCACGATTGGTTATGCACAAGGCAGGAAAGTCGTCACAGATTCTGCTTAGCTTTTCTGTGCCGGTACCCGTTTGGGGTTACGGCCTTCCCCATCCGATGAAGGAGCTTGACCATGTTGCTCTCGGCCCGAAATGCCCGACGCGTGGTTGCCGGCGCGGCAGGTGCCGGCGCTGTAGCCGGTGCGATGTTGTTCGGTGCGGTCCCGTCGGCGCTGGCTGATGACCCGGCCCAGAACCCGCCCAACTGCAGCGCCGCCGATCTGGCCGGCGTGGCCTCGGGAGTGTCCGCATCGACGTCGGCGTACCTGTTCACCCACCCCGACGTGAACAACTTCTTCACCAGCCTGGAGGGCCTGCCCCGCGATCAGGTGCGCACCAAGGTGCATGACTACCTGGAGCAGAACCAGCAGACCAAGGCCGACCTGACGGGTATCCGGCAGCCGCTCGTCGATCTGAAGAACCGCTGCGGCTCAGCCGCTGCCACGCCCGACACCCCCTAACCCCAGGTGCCGGTTGGATTGCCGACAGAAGCAGCCCCCGCCAGCGGCGATGGACCACCCACGCCGGAAGGCGCGCATCGCACGGTGCTGATGGTCGACGACGACCCGGATGTCAGGACGTCGGTTGCCCGCGGTCTGCGGCATTCGGGGTTCGACGTCCGGGTCGCGGCGTCGGGCAAGGAGGCCCTGCGGCTGCTGTCGAATGAGAAGCACGACGCGCTGGTCCTCGACGTCCAGATGCCCGAACTCGACGGCGTCGCCGTGGTCACCGCGCTGCGGGCGCTGGGCAACGAGATTCCGATCTGTGTGCTCTCGGCCCGCGACACGGTCAACGACCGCATCGCCGGTCTGGAGGCGGGCGCCGACGACTATCTGACCAAACCGTTCGACCTCGGCGAGCTGGTGGCCCGGTTGCATGCGCTGCTGCGCCGGGCCAGCCACTCCGACCGGACATCGGACACCATGACGGTCGGGCCGTTGACCATCGACACCGCCCGGCGGCTGGTGTTCACCGGCGGCGAGCGGGTGGATCTGACCAAACGCGAGTTCGACCTGCTGGCGGTGCTGGCCGAGAACGCCGGGGTGGTGCTGTCCCGGCAGCGGCTGCTCGAGCTGGTGTGGGGCTACGACTTCGACGTCGACACCAATGTGGCCGATGTGTTCATCTCCTACCTGCGGCGCAAACTGGAACGCGACGGCCTGCCCCGCGTCATCCACACCGTGCGCGGCATCGGCTATGTGCTCAGGGAAGAGTCGTGAGGGCCCGGCGTTAGGTGCGGCTCTTCCGTTTCATCCGTTCTGCCTCGCTGCGCACCAGGGTGGCCGTCGCGTCGGCGCTGGCGGCCGCGGCGGTGGTCGCGGCGTTCACGATCCTCACCTCGGTGGTGCTGGCCAACAACGACGCCGCGCAGCTCGACCGCAGGCTCGACTCGATCGTCGACGCCAGCATCAACCCCGAGCATCTGCAGGACCCGCACCGCGGCGTGCTGACCACGGGCCGGTCCCGGTCCACCGGCCAGGTGGTGTTCCAGCGCGGGTTCCAGCTGCCCGCGCTGCCGCCCGGCACCGAGACTGTCCAGGTGAACGGGGTGGACTACCGGGTCCGCACCACGCTGGTGGACCAGCAGGGCGGGGTGCTGATGTCGATCGGCATCCGCGCCGACAGCATTCTGTTGAGCGCCAACCGGATTCCGATCTACACCGCGGTCGGGGTGCTGACGGTGCTGGTGGCCGGTGGGCTGGGCTGGCTGCTGGCCGGGCCGGCGATCCGGCCGCTGCGCAAGCTGACCGAGCACACCTCCAAGCTGGTCAGCGGCGCCGAGACGATGCCCGAGGTGCGCGGGGTCCGCGAAGCCGAGGACCTCTCGGAGGCGATGGCCGCGATGTTGACCCGGCTGGCCGCCGCCCAGCGTGCCACCTCCAACTCCCTGCAGGCCGCACAGGATTTCGCCGCCAACGCCGCGCATGAGCTGCGCACCCCGCTGACCGCGATGCGCGCCGATCTCGACACCCTGCGGATCCACAACCTGCCCGAGGACGAACGCGACGAGGTGGTGGCCGACCTGTCCCGGGCCCAGCGCCGGGTGGAGGCCATCATCACCGCGCTCGGGCAGCTGGCTTCGGGCCAACTCGCCCAGGCCGAGGACCGTGAACTCGTCGACATCACCGATCTGCTCGACCGGGTGGCCAGGGAGAACACCCGCCCGGCCGATGACGTCGAGATCGAGGTGCAGGTCGCCGACGACGTCGGCCTGGTGCTCGGGTGGGCGCACGGGCTGCGGCTCGCGGTGGACAATCTGGTGCGCAACGCCATCACGCACGGCGAGGCCTCCCGGATCGTGCTGACCGCGCACCGCAACGGGGGAATGCTGACCATCACCGTCGACGACAACGGCCGCGGGCTGCCGGTCGAGGAGCATGAGACGGTGCTGGGCCGGTTCCGCAGGGGCAGCACCGCGGTCGCGGGGGGGTCGGGTCTCGGGCTGGCCCTGGTGGTGCAGCAGGCGCAATTGCACGGTGGGGAGATTCTGCTGGCCGACGGCCCGCTGGGTGGGTTGCGGGCCACCCTGACGGTGTCGCTGACGATGGCGGCGACACCGGCTCACGACGACTGAGGCAGGGCGGCGACCACCGCGCGCCAGCCCAGCAGCAGCACCCCGGTCGCCACGGAGGCCACCACGATGAAGCTGCCCGCGACGCCGGCCGAGGTGAGCTTGCGCAGCAGCATCCCGATCACCACGGTGCTCACCCACACGGCAATCCCGGTGGGCGCCAACGACGTCGGGCGTCGCCAGCCCCGCGACAGCAGCCAGCCGATGACGGTGCCGGTCAGGAACGGCCACGCGGTCTCGGCGACCCCGGCCACCGTGATGCCCTCGGCGTGGCTGCGCCGTCCGATGGTGCAGAACACCACCACGCACACCAGGTCGGTCAGGAAGGCCGTGCCGCTGCGGCTGATTCGTGGCATTCAGGGCTCCTCGCGGGGTTGGTCGGGCGCCGGATCGTCGGGATCGAGATCCTTCTCGGTGCGGAACAGGAAGAAGAACACCACCCAGCCGATCGCCGAGATGAAGATCCAGCTGACCAGGCGGTAGATCAGCATCGCCGAGATGGACGAGGCCAGCGTCATCCCCGAGGACACCAGTCCGGGCACCAGCACCGCCTCGACCACCAGCAGACCGCCCGGCATCAACGGAATCGAGCCGACCGCGCGGGCCGCGGCGTACGCCACCGTCACCCCGGCCAGCGACGGATTGCCGCCCGCCGCGTAACACGCGAACGCCAGGCAGGCCACATCGGCGATCCAGTTGAACATCGACCAGCTGAACGAGAATCCGAGTGCGCGCCGGCTCAGCCGAACCGACTTCAGCTGCTGCAGGATCTCGCGCCATTTGGCCAGGCCGGTGTCGGTTGGCTTGCCGCGCAACGAGTTCACCAGCGACAGCACCCTGACCCCGATGCCGTCGATCAACTCCGGCCTGCCCGCGACGGCCTGGGCCAGCAGCACCAGCGCCAGGAACCCGCCGAGCGAAAAGATCAGCGACAGCGGGTTCTTGGAGGCGCCGACCATGAAGGCGCCGCCGAGGCCGAGCAGCGCCAAGCCCACGATCTGCAGCACCCCCGACATCACCAGCTGCCAGGACGCGATCAGCGGGGAGGCTCCCCAGATGCGCTGCTGGCGGTAGTTGAAGGTGGCCGCGAGGACCGGGCCGCCCGGCATCGTCGTCGACAGCGCGTTGGCCGCGTAATACGCGGCCTCCGAACGCCATTGCCTGACGTGCACCCCGGCCGAACGCAACAGGGTCCGCTGGATCTGGGCGAAGCTGTGGATCGAGGCGATGGCGGCGACCACCGCGGCGAACACCCACCACCAGTTCGCCGACAACAGGCTGCGCCAGGCCTTCGCCAGCTGGTCCCACACCAGGGCCACCTCGACCGCGAGCACGGTGACCGCGAGGGCGATGATCACCCACCGCACCCACCAGTATCTGCCGCGCGTCGAGCCGGCCCGGTCGCGGGCAGTGTCCGCCGGCGCGTCGTGTGACACGCCATACAGGGTAACCGCGCAGGTCGCGCCGATCCTGCGGTCGGTACGCGCGTCGCGCGGTTACGCTACCGGGATGGCATCGGATTCGGTTGCCGACGACTCGGTGACACCCCTCGTCCGTAAGATGGCGGCCTGGTCTTGGCGCCTGCTGGTCATCCTGGCCGCGCTGGTGGCGTTGCTGTGGGTGGCCAAAAAGCTCGAAGTGCTGGTAGTCCCGGTGGCCCTGGCCACCATGGTGACGGCGTTGCTGCTGCCCGCCGTCGACTATCTGGACCGGCGCGGCGCGCCGCGCGGGGTCGCGGTGGCGCTGGTGTTGCTGGGCGGCATCGCGGTGGTCGGCGGGATGCTGACGTTCGTCGTCGTGCAGTTCGTCGAGGGTGCCCCACAACTCGTGGAGCAGATGACCCGCAGCATCGACGGGGTGCGGAACTGGCTGATCGACGGTCCGCTGCAGCTGAGCCGGGAACAGATCGACCAGGCCGGTAACACCGCGATCGAGGCGCTGCAGCGCAACCAGGAGAAGCTGACCACGGGCGCGCTGTCCACCGCGGGCACCCTCACCGAGCTGGTCACCGGTGCGCTGCTGATGCTGTTCACCCTGATCTTCCTGCTGCAGGGCGGGCGCAGCATCTACGGATTCGTCACGCTGGCGTTCCCTGGGCACGTCCGGGAACGGGTCCGTGACGCCGGCCATGCCGGCTTCCACTCGCTGGTCGGGTATGTGCGCGCGACGTTCCTGGTGGCCCTGGTCGATGCGGTCGGGATCGGCACCGGCCTGGCCATCATGGGGATCCCGCTGGCGCTGCCGCTGGCCTCGCTGGTGTTCCTCGGTGCGTTCATCCCACTGGTCGGTGCCGTGATCGCCGGGTTCTTCGCGGTGGTGGTCGCGCTCCTGGCCAAGGGCTTCATCTACGCGCTGATCACCCTCGGGCTGATCATCGCGGTCCAGCAGCTGGAAGGCCATGTGCTGCAACCACTCGTGATGGGCCGGGCGGTGTCGATCCATCCACTGGCGGTGGTGCTGGCCATCGCAGGCGGCGGTGTGCTCGCCGGGATCGTCGGCGCGCTTCTCGCGGTGCCGACGGTGGCCGTCCTCAACAGCTCCATCCGGGTCCTGCTGGCTCCCGAACCGGCCGCCGAGGAGGCCAGGCAGGAAGCCGACGACGGCGGATGGCTCAAGGCGCCCCCCGACGAGCCCGCGGAGTAACTAGTGGTATGTCTGTGAATTAGTGGGGTAGTTTGTAGTATGCCTGTTATGACAGCTGCCGCGTTGCCGGTCAGCGATGCCCAGCGTGCGGAGTT
>NZ_JBSFPX010000204.1:0-12429 GCF_053588415.1 Mycobacterium sp. NPDC003449 | reverse complement strand
CCCAAACCGCGTGAGGACGCCGACGTGCTCAAGGCGTCGAGCGTCCCGCTCTACGTGCACGCGCCGTACCTGATCAACGTGGCGTCGGCGAACAACCGGGTCCGGATCCCGTCCCGCAAGATTCTGCAGGACACCTGCGATGCCGCCGCCGAGATCGACGCGACGGCGGTCATCGTGCACGGCGGTCACGCCGACGACAACGATATGGAGGCCGGGTTCGAGCGCTGGGTCAAGGCGCTGGCCGCGCTCAACACCGACGTGCCCGTCTACCTGGAGAACACCGCGGGTGGCGACCATGCGATGGCCCGCCACTTCGACACCATCGCCCGATTGTGGGATCACATCGGCGACAAGGGGATCGGCTTCTGCCTCGACACCTGCCACGCCTGGGCGGCCGGTGAGGCGCTGATCGACGCGGTCGAACGGATCAAGGGAATCACCGGGCGCATCGACCTGGTGCACTGCAACGATTCCCGGGACGCCGCGGGGTCGGGCGCGGACCGGCACGCCAATTTCGGCGCGGGCCAGATCGATCCGAAACTGCTGGCCGCCGTGGTCAACGCGGCCGACGCGCCGGTGATCTGCGAAACCGCGGAGGAGGGGCGCAAGGACGATATCGCGTTCCTGCGCGAACACACCGGCGCCTGATCCCCGGCCGGGCGACCGCGACAGCGCCACACCGAACGCCCGCCGAACGGCGGGTAACGCGAAGGTGAACTAGTCTCGGTGTCGTGTCCACGATTGACGACCAGCCGTCAATCGTCCTGCCAGATGTCCAGGCCGACGGCCTCCGTGAACCCAGCGAACCCGACGAACCCGGCGACCGGCCCGACCGACGAGCCCGCCGGATCCGGATCGTCCGCTACGCGGCGATCGCGATCTGGGCGGCGGTCGTCGGATACCGCACGGCCACCGACGGTTTCGCCTTCAACCGCGAACTGCTGCTGCTCTACATCAGCACCGGCCTGGTGGCCGCCAGCATCGGACAGGGCCGACGCGTGCTCTACGTCGTCCGGGACTGGCTGCCGTTCGCCCTGGTGCTGGTCGCCTACGACCTGAGCCGGGGCGCCGCGACGCTGATCGGGCGGCCCACGCTCTGGCAGTGGCAGGCCGACGTGGATCGTTGGCTGTTCTTCGGCACGATGCCCACGGTGTGGCTGCAGGAGCGGCTCAAGCTGCCGCATCCACCCTGGTGGGAGGTTGTGATCAGCACGGTCTACATGTCGTTCTTCATCCTGCCGTATGTGGTGGCCGGCGTGCTGTGGCTGCGGGATCGCGAGGAGTGGAAGCGGTTCGTCCGGTTGTTCGTCGGCCTGTCGTTCGCCGCGCTGGCGATCTATGCGGTGGTGCCCGCCGCGCCGCCGTGGGCCGCCGCCCGCTGCACCGCAGGCGATGTCGACGGCGGGCCGTCCGGGCCGGGCTGCATGTTCCGTTCGGCGCGCGGAGTGTCCGACGGCGGCCTGCTCGGCGCGATGCAGAGCAGCCGGGACGGGGCGAACGACTGGATCGAGCGGATCGTCGGGCGGGGCTGGGGCAAGCTCAACCTGCATTCGGCCACGGCCCTGATCGATCAGGGGCAGGCGAGTGTGAACCTGGTCGCGGCGATCCCGTCCCTGCACGCCGGGCTCACCGCGGCGGTGGCGGCGTTCCTGTGGCGCCGGGTGGGCCGCGGGTGGCGCCCGCTGCTGGTGGCCTATCCGCTCATCATGGCGTTCACGCTGGTGTACACCGCCGAGCATTACGTCGTCGACATCCTGCTCGGCTGGGCGCTGGCCGCGGTGGTGGTGTTCGGGTTCGACCGTTTCGAGGCGCGTCGGGGACGCCGCGGCGACCCGCCCGGGTAGTTCAGCACGCCCGCCTTATTACAGTCATTGTGCGGTTGTCGTAAATCTGTAACACTGGGGTCATGGTCGATACCCATATCGTCACCAACCAGGTCCCCGTGCTGGAGGACTACAACCCCGCCTCCTCGCCGGTGCTGGCCGAGGCCATCGTCCGCGAGGGCGGTGAATGGGGGCTGGACGAGATCGCCGAATTGGGGGCGATCAACGGCAGCCGCCAGGCCCAGCGCTGGGGTGAGCTCGCCGACCGCAATCAGCCCGTGCTGCACACCCACGACCGCAACGGCTACCGGGTCGACGAGGTCGAGTACGACCCGGCATATCACGAGCTGATGTCGGTGGCCGTCGGGCACGGTCTGCACGCCGCGCCGTGGGCCGACGACCGGGCCGGCTCCCATGTCGTGCGGGCCGCGAAAAACTCGGTGTGGACCGTCGAACCCGGCCATGTCTGCCCGATCTCGATGACGTATGCGGTGGTGCCCGCGTTGCGCTGCAATCCCGAACTGGCCGAGGTGTACGAACCGCTGCTCACCAGCCGGGTGTACGACCCCGAGCTCAGGGTGCCCGCCACGAAACCCGGTATCACCGCGGGCATGTCGATGACCGAGAAGCAGGGCGGCTCCGATGTCCGCGCCGGCACCACGCAGGCCACCCCGAACGGCGACGGTAGCTACTCGCTGCGCGGCCACAAATGGTTCACCTCGGCGCCGATGAGCGATATCTTCCTGGTGCTGGCCCAATCCCCCAACGGGTTGAGCTGCTTCTTCCTGCCCCGGGTGCTGCCCGACGGAACCCGGAACCGGATGTTTCTGCAGCGGCTCAAGGATAAGCTCGGCAACCACGCCAACGCGTCAAGCGAGGTCGAGTACGACGGCGCGACCGCGTGGCTGGTCGGCGAGGAGGGCCGCGGAGTGCCGACCATCATCGAGATGGTCAACCTGACTCGGCTGGACTGCACGCTGGGCTCGGCCACCAGTATGCGCAACGGCCTGAGCCGGGCCGTGCATCACGCCCAGCACCGAAAAGCGTTCGGCGCCTATCTGATCGACCAGCCGCTGATGCGCAACGTGCTGGCCGATCTCGCGGTCGAGGCCGAGGCCGCCACCATGCTGGCGATGCGGATGGCCGGTGCCACCGACCGTGCGGTGCGCGGCGACGAGCGGGAAACCCTGTTGCGCCGGATCGGTTTGGCGGCGGCCAAGTACTGGGTGTGTAAACGTGCCACCCCGCACGCCGCCGAGGCGATGGAATGCCTTGGCGGCAACGGCTACGTCGAGGAGTCGGGTATGCCTCGGCTCTACCGTGAGGCACCGCTGATGGGCATCTGGGAAGGGTCGGGCAACGTCAGCGCCCTGGACACGTTGCGGGCCATGGCGACCCGCCCCGAATGCGTCGAGGTGCTCTTCGACGAGCTGTCCGGGACCACGGGCCACGACCCGCGCCTGGACGCCCACGTGACCGCGCTGCGGGCCGACCTGCAGGACGTCCAGAGCATCCAGTACCGGGGCCGCAAGGTGGCCGAGGACATCGCGCTGGCGCTGCAGGGTTCGCTGCTGGTGCGGCACGGCCACCCGGCGGTCGCCGAGGCGTTCCTGGCCAGTCGGCTCGGCGGGCAGTGGGGCGGGGCGTTCGGAACCCTGCCCACCGGGCTGGACCTCGCGCCGATCATCGAGCGCGCCCTGGTGAAGGGATGATTTCCCCGGCCGAGCGAGTTCGGCATTGTGGGCAGTTATATGTCTGCTCGCGAGGAAGCTCGCGAGGATGGGGGGAGCGTGCGTGACCGTCGATACGCTGACCACGATGACCTATGAGGTCACCGACCGGGTCGCCCGGATCACCTTCAACCGCCCGGACAAGGGCAATTCGATCGTCTCCGACACCCCGATGGAACTGCAGACACTGGTCGAGCGTGCCGATCTCGACCCCAACGTCCACGTCATCCTGGTATCCGGCCGGGGCGAGGGGTTCTGCGCCGGCTTCGATCTGAGCGCCTACGCCGACGGCACCGCTTCGGCAGGCGGGGCAGACCACGGCGGCACCGTGCTCGACGGGAAAACTCAGGCCGTCAACCATCTTCCGGACCGGCCGTGGGATCCGATGATCGACTACCAGATGATGAGCCGATTCGTCCGGGGCTTCGCCAGCCTGATGCACGCCGACAAACCGACCGTGGTCAAGATCCACGGGTACTGCGTCGCCGGTGGCACCGATATCGCCCTGCACGCCGACCAGGTGATCGCCGCCGCCGACGCCAAGATCGGCTACCCGCCGATGCGGGTGTGGGGTGTCCCGGCCGCCGGTCTGTGGGCGCACCGGTTGGGCGATCAACGGGCCAAACGTCTTCTGTTCACCGGGGATTGCATCACCGGAGCACAGGCCGCCGAATGGGGCCTGGCCGTCGAGGCGCCCGAGCCCGACGATCTCGACGAGCGCACCGAACGCCTCGTCGCGCGTATCGCCGCCATGCCGGTCAACCAGCTCATCATGGCGAAACTGGCCTGCAATTCGGCGCTGCTCAACCAGGGTGTGGCGACCAGCCGGATGGTCAGCACGGTATTCGACGGCATCGCTCGCCACACCCCGGAGGGGCACGCCTTCGTGGCCGACGCGGTTGAACACGGATTCCGGGAGGCGGTACGGCACCGCGACGAGCCGATGGGCGATCACGGACGTAAGACCTCCGGGGTCTGATGGCCGCCCTCACCCGGCTGACCGCCCGTTCGGTGGTGCTCAGCGTGCTGCTCGGCGCCCACCCGGCCTGGGCCAGTGCCGCCGAACTGATCAGGCTCACAGCTGATTTCGATATCAAGGAATCGACGCTGAGGGTGGCGCTGACCCGGATGGTCGGGGCAGGCGATCTGGTGCGGTCCGAGGACGGCTACCGGCTCTCGGACCGCCTGCTGGCCAGGCAGCGACGTCAGGACGATGCGATCGATCCGAAGCTGCGGGCCGACCGCGGCGATTGGCTGACCCTCGTCATCACCAGCGTCGGCACCGATGCACGCACCCGGGCCTCGCTGCGAAACACCCTGCAGCAGTGCCGTTTCGCCGAGCTCCGGGAGGGGGTGTGGATGCGGCCGGACAATCTGGCGCAGACCCTGCCCCCCGAGATCACCGACCGGGTGCGGGTGCTGCGGGCCCGCGACGCCGATCCGGCCGACCTGGCGGCCCGGTTGTGGGACCTGCCGGCCTGGCGGGACACGGCCGGTCGGTTGCTCGACGACATGGCGTCCGCGGCCGACGTGCCGGGGCGGTTCGCGGCCGCGGCCCGGATCGTGCGGCATCTGCTGACCGATCCGGTGCTGCCCGATGACCTGCTGCCGGCGAACTGGCCGGGGGCCGCACTGCGTGCGGCCTACAACGACTTCGCCGCCGAACTGACCGGGCGGCGTGACCAGGTGATGGAGGCGACATGACCGAGCCCGTCCGGACCGAACGCCATGGCGCGGTGACCACCGTGATCATCGACCGGCCGCAGGCCCGCAACGCGGTCGACGGTCCCACGGCGGCGGCGCTGCTGGCCGCGTTCGAACGCTTCGACGCCGACGACACCGCCTCGGTCGCCGTACTCACCGGCGCCGGCGGGACCTTCTGCGCGGGCGCTGACCTCAAAGCGATGGGCACACCGCAGATGAACCGGCTGGACCCCGCAGGGCCGGGTCCGATGGGGCCGAGCCGGATGGTGTTGTCCAAGCCGGTGATCGCCGCGATCGGCGGATATGCGGTGGCCGGCGGACTGGAGCTGGCGCTGTGGTGTGACCTGCGAGTGGTCGAGGAGGACGCCGTGCTCGGCGTGTTCTGCCGGCGTTGGGGGGTTCCGCTGATCGACGGCGGAACGGTGCGGCTGCCCCGGCTGATCGGGCAGAGCCGCGCGATGGACCTGATCCTGACCGGACGCGCGGTCGACGCTGCGGAGGCGCACGCGATCGGGCTGGCCAACCGGGTGGTGCCCAACGGCCAGGCCCGCCACCACGCCGAGGAACTGGCCGCCGAACTGGCCCGGCTGCCGCAGCAGTGCCTGCGGGCCGACCGGCTCTCGGCGCTGCACCAGTGGGGTGAAACCGAGCAGGCGGCAATGGATTTCGAATACACCAGCATCGAGCGGGTGGCCGAAGAGGCCGCTCACGGGGCCGGGCGGTTCGCGGCGGGGGCGGGCCGCCACGGCGCCCGGTGCGACTAGCCTTTGCTCACCGCGTTCCCGCTGCCGGTGTTGGTGACCTTGGGGTCGCCGCCGGCGTAGGTGATGGTGTTGTTGAGCCCGACGATGGTGAGGTCCCTGTCGATCTTCTCGAAGTTGACCTTGTTGTCGGAGCCGCCGATGTTGACGCTGCCACAGGTGCCCTTGACGGTCAGGGTGTTGTTGGTGCCGCCGATCGTGAGGGATTTCCCTTCGGCGCAGTCGATGTCGGCGGTGGTGCCGACCGACATGTAGTTGATGGTGTTGCCGACCTCGACGTTGACTCCCGAGGTTCCGGCGGTCGCCGAGGGGCCGGGTGTGTCCTGGCCGTCCGAACCGCAGCCCGCCAAACCGAACACGGCTCCGGACAACGCGAGCGCCGCCGCGGTGGCGCAGAGGATTCTGGTCATGCGGATGTACTCCCTTGTTCGCTCAGGCGGGTACCCGGTCCAGCCGGTTCGTCATACCCAGTTCACGGCCCCGGTCGACCAGTATCGGCGCACCGTTCTTGTAGAACACCGTCTGGTCGTAGCCGTACACCGTGATGTCGTTGACCACGTTGTCGGCGACGATGATGTTCGACGACCCCTGCACAGTGACCGCCCAGCAGGTCCCCAGTGCGTTGATCTGGTTGCCCGAGCCGTTGACGAACAGGGTGGAACCGTTGCAGTCCAGGGTCTGCTCGATGCCCTGGCCGGTGATGTGGGTGTCGCCGTTCTTCGCGGCCGCGCCGGGTGCGCCCACGGTCAGCATGACGGGCGCCGCGATGAGCCCGGCCGCCAGAATCCGGCCAGTAATGGTCCACTGCACGGTGATCCCCTTCCGATCCGCTGCAACGAAGAGTACGCACCCGCCGCCGCGCCGCGGCGGGTGTTGGGTCAGTTGGGCCCCGGTCTGGCCGATGAGTCGCGGGAGTTGCCGGTGCTCGGTAGCGTGTTGTGCGATGTATCGGCGCGTATTGGAGGCTGCTGTCGTCGCGGTGGCTGCCGCGGCGACCGTCGCGGCGTGCTCGCAGACCGTGACGGGGACGGCGCAGCGGGCCCAGACCGATACCGCCGACCCGGATCGCAACTACGGCTACGTCGACGACCGGTGCGGGCTGTTGGTCGACAGTACGGTCCAGGAGATCCTCGACGCCGACAATATCGTTCGCCCCTACAGCGGCGCGGTGTGCCAGTACGTGCTGTCCCGTAAGGCGGCGCCGGACTCCGCGATGCCGCCGGTGATGCTCGACGTCATCTTCTCCTGGTTCGAGGCGGGCACCCTGCAGCGCGAACGCGCCGTGGCCCAGCAACGCGACGCGCAGATCACCGACATCGTCGTCGAGCGCCATCAGGCCTTCGTGGCGCGCCGCGACGTCACCGGGGCCGCGTGCGCGGCCACCGCCGGAGCCGGATCGGGTGTGCTGAGCTGGTGGGTGCAGTTCCGCGGCCAGCGCGGTGGCGATCCGTGCCAGGACGCCAAGAAGCTGTTGTCGAGAACCCTGCAGTCGGAACTCTGAGGATGCCCGCCCTGGCTTTCTCGGTGAAGTGTGCCGTCGGCATCGCCGCCGGTGCGGCGCTGCTGTCCGGCTGCGGCCCGTCCGGCAACCACGACGGGCCGGGGCCGCCCGCGCCGTCCGGGACGGGATTTCGCAGCGTCGACTGCAACGGGATCACCGACGCCGACATCAACAATGCGGTCGGCTCGTCGATGTTCACCAGGGCCGCGGTCAGCGACTCGGGGTGTTTCTGGCAGGAGAACACCGTGCTGGGCACGTTCGGTGCCGGTATGGGCATCTCGACCTGGTGGTACCGGGGCAGCGATATGGACACCGAACGTGCGCTGGAGAAAGGGGCCGGGCGCACGCTGACCGAACTGTCCATCGACGGCAATCAGGGGTTCAAGGCGGCCGACGCCAACGTCTGCAGTATCTATGTGGCCAAGGGCGGCGACGTGATCACCTGGTCGATCCAGACCCTGAATCCGGCTGCGCTGCCGGATCTGTGCACCGTCACCGAGCAACTCGCCCAACTGAGCCAGGACCGGGTGAACTGATCGGGCGAGGGGCTAGAGTTTCACGGCGACCCGCAGCGCGGTCGGACCGAATCCGCGAACCCGAAGGTAGTGCGCCCATGTCAGCTCGGCCGGACCCGCAGGCGGCCGGCGGCCGGGCGCGCCCGGCCAGGACGGCCCGGCTGAGCCGCGACACGATCGTCAATGCCGCGCTGACGTTCCTGGACCGTGACGGCTGGGATGCGCTGACCATCAATGCGCTCGCCAGTCAGCTGGGCACCAAGGGCCCCTCGCTCTACAACCACGTGCACAGCCTCGACGATCTGCGGCGCACGGTCCGGATGCGGGTGATCGACGACATCCTCGAGATGCTCAACACCGTGGCGCAGGGCCGTACCCGCGACGACGCCGTCGTCGTCATGGCCAGCGCCTACCGCAGCTACGCCCACCACCATCCGGGCCGGTACTCGGCGTTCACCCGGATGCCGTTCGGCGGCGACGATCCCGAGTACTCGGCGGCCACCAGGGCCGCGGCCGGTCCGGTCATCGCGGTGCTGGCGTCCTATGGGCTGGAAGGGGAGGAGGCGTTCTATGCGGCGCTGGAATTCTGGTCCGCGCTGCACGGGTTCGTCCTGCTGGAGATGACCGGCGTGATGGACGATGTCGATACCGACGCGGTGTTCACCGATATGCTGCTGAGACTGGCCTCCGGAATGGAGAGGCGTTAGCCTGACGGTCTGACCTGCGATTAGTCCGCCGCGGACGAGTTTGGTTCGACGCGGTCGGCCCTGGTATTGTGGTGGATCGTGCCTGGCCGGAGGGCGCACGCGGCTGAGTCATTCGCAAGTGTGCCCGCACGCCGGGCCAATTCGCATGTCTAACACGCATCGGAATTCCGCCGGCGCGACCGCGTGCGACACGCCCGGATGCGGGGTACGCATACGGGGGATAGCTGCAGTACAGAGAACTTCAGAACGACGTAAGACCAACGAGCAACACAGAGAAAGCCGGTACATGCCAACCATCAACCAGCTGGTCCGCAAGGGTCGCCGCGACAAGATCGCCAAGGTGAAGACCGCGGCCCTCAAGGGCAGCCCACAGCGCCGCGGCGTGTGCACGCGGGTGTACACCACCACCCCGAAGAAGCCGAACTCGGCGCTTCGGAAAGTCGCGCGCGTCAAGCTGACCAGCCAGGTTGAGGTCACCGCCTACATCCCCGGTGAGGGTCACAACCTGCAGGAGCACTCGATGGTGCTGGTGCGTGGCGGTCGTGTGAAGGACCTGCCGGGTGTTCGGTACAAGATCATCCGCGGTTCGCTCGACACCCAGGGCGTCAAGAACCGTAAGCAAGCCCGCAGCCGCTACGGCGCCAAGAAGGAGAAGAGCTAATGCCGCGCAAGGGCCCCGCGCCGAAGCGCCCGCTGGTCAACGATCCGGTCTACGGGTCGCAGCTGGTGACGCAGCTCGTCAACAAAGTCCTGCTGGACGGGAAGAAATCGCTGGCCGAGCGCATTGTCTATGGTGCGCTCGAGCAGGCCCGCGACAAGACCGGCACCGATCCGGTCGTCACCCTCAAGCGCGCGATGGACAACGTCAAGCCCGCCCTTGAGGTGCGCAGCCGCCGCGTCGGTGGCGCGACCTACCAGGTTCCGGTCGAGGTTCGGCCCGAGCGCTCGGTGACGCTGGCCCTGCGTTGGCTGGTCAGCTTCTCCAAGGCCCGCCGCGAGAAGACCATGGTCGAGCGCCTCGCGAACGAGATTCTCGACGCCAGCAATGGCCTGGGTGCCGCCGTCAAGCGGCGCGAGGACACCCACAAGATGGCTGAGGCCAACCGCGCCTTCGCGCACTACCGCTGGTGATGTCCGCACCGGGCACCCAGCGTCGGGCGCCCGGGGCGCAATCGAACACCTAATCGAGCAAGCGAAAGAGTGGGAAGACTTCTGTGGCACAGAAGGACGTGCTGACCGACCTGAACAAGGTCCGCAACATCGGCATCATGGCGCACATCGACGCCGGCAAGACGACGACGACCGAGCGCATCCTCTACTACACCGGCGTCAACTACAAGATCGGCGAGACGCACGACGGTGCCTCCACGACCGACTGGATGGAGCAGGAGCAGGAGCGGGGGATCACCATCACCTCCGCAGCCGTCACCTGCTTCTGGAACGACAACCAGATCAACATCATCGACACCCCGGGGCACGTCGACTTCACCGTCGAGGTGGAGCGGTCCCTGCGCGTCCTGGACGGCGCGGTCGCGGTGTTCGACGGTAAGGAAGGTGTCGAGCCGCAGTCCGAGCAGGTGTGGCGGCAGGCCGACAAGTACGACGTGCCGCGCATCTGCTTCGTCAACAAGATGGACAAGCTCGGTGCGGACTTCTACTTCACCGTGCAGACCATCAAGGACCGCCTCGGCGCCAAGCCGCTGGTGATCCAGCTGCCGATCGGTGCCGAGAACGACTTCGAGGGCATCGTCGACCTGGTCGAGATGAACGCCAAGGTGTGGCGCGGCGAGACCAAGCTCGGCGAGAGCTACGAGACCGTGGAAATCCCCGCCGATCTGGCCGAGAAGGCCGAGCAGTACCGCAGCGAACTGCTCGACACGGTCGCCGAGACCGACGAGGCGCTGCTGGAGAAGTACCTCGGTGGCGAGGACCTCACGATCGACGAGATCAAGGGGGCCATCCGCAAGCTCACCGTCGCCAGCGAGCTGTACCCGGTGCTGTGTGGCAGCGCGTTCAAGAACAAGGGTGTGCAGCCCATGCTCGACGCGGTGATCGACTACCTGCCGTCGCCGCTGGACGTCGAGTCCGTGCGCGGCCACGTGCCGGGCAAGGAAGACGAGGAGATCTTCCGCAAGCCGTCCACCGAGGAGCCGTTCTCGGCGCTGGCGTTCAAGATCGCCGTGCACCCGTTCTTCGGCAAGCTGACCTACGTCCGGGTGTACTCGGGCAAGGTCGACTCCGGTGCCCAGGTCGTCAACGCCACCAAGGGCAAGAAGGAGCGGCTGGGCAAGCTGTTCCAGATGCACGCCAACAAGGAGAACCCGGTCGACACGGCGTCCGCCGGTCACATCTACGCGGTGATCGGCCTGAAGGACACCACCACCGGTGACACCTTGAGCGATGCGAACAACCAGGTCGTGCTCGAGTCGATGACCTTCCCCGCTCCGGTGATCGAAGTGGCCATCGAGCCCAAGACCAAGAGCGACCAGGAAAAACTGGGCACCGCCATCCAGAAGCTGGCCGAAGAGGATCCGACCTTCAAGGTGCACCTGGACCAGGAGACCGGCCAGACCGTCATCGGCGGCATGGGCGAGTTGCACCTGGACATCCTGGTGGACCGGATGCGCCGCGAGTTCAAGGTCGAGGCCAACGTCGGCAAGCCGCAGGTGGCTTACCGCGAGACCATCCGCCGCAAGGTGGAGAAGGTCGAGTTCACCCACAAGAAGCAGACGGGTGGCTCGGGTCAGTTCGCGAAGGTGCTCATCGATCTCGAGCCGTTCGTCGGCGAGGACGGTGCGACCTACGAGTTCGAGAACAAGGTCACCGGTGGCCGCATCCCGCGTGAGTACATCCCTTCGGTGGATGCCGGTGCGCAGGACGCCATGCAGTACGGCGTGTTGGCCGGCTACCCGCTGGTCAACCTGAAGATGACGCTGCTGGACGGCGCCTACCACGAGGTCGACTCCTCGGAAATGGCGTTCAAGGTGGCGGGTTCACAGGTGCTGAAGAAGGCCGCGCAGGCGGCCCAGCCGGTCATCCTCGAGCCCATCATGGCTGTCGAGGTCACGACACCCGAGGACTACATGGGTGAAGTGATCGGCGACCTGAACTCCCGCCGTGGTCAGATCCAGGCCATGGAGGAGCGCAGCGGTGCGCGCGTCGTCAAGGCGCAGGTGCCGCTGTCGGAGATGTTCGGCTACGTCGGCGACCTCCGGTCGAAGACCCAGGGCCGGGCGAACTACTCCATGGTGTTCGATTCGTACGCCGAGGTTCCGGCGAACGTCTCGAAGGAGATCATCGCGAAGGCGACGGGTCAGTAGGCTCGTCGCGGCAACTGTCGCGGCACACAACTGAAGAAAACATCACTGCTTACAAAGCACCAACAGTCCAGGAGGACAACACAGTGGCGAAGGCGAAGTTCGAGCGGACGAAGCCGCACGTCAACATCGGGACCATCGGTCACGTTGACCACGGCAAGACGACGCTGACTGCAGCAATCACCAAGGTTCTGCATGACAAGTTCCCCGAGTTGAACGAGTCGCGCGCATTCGACCAGATCGACAATGCGCCTGAGGAGCGTCAGCGCGGCATCACGATCAACATCTCCCACGTGGAGTACCAGACCGACAAGCGCCACTACGCGCACGTCGATGCCCCCGGTCACGCCGACTACATCAAGAACATGATC
>NZ_JBSFPX010000203.1:0-12577 GCF_053588415.1 Mycobacterium sp. NPDC003449 | reverse complement strand
TCTCGACATCGCGAGCGGCCGCGACGTCGAGAAGGCCGAGGTCCTCGACGTGGCTCAGCTGCTGCTGAACTCGCTGGACAAGAGCGCCATCACCCTGCCCGAGAAGGGCACGGCGGCAAAGGAATCCGAGAAGCGGGCGGAGGCCCGCGCCGAAGCCGAGGCGAAGGCCGAGGCCGAGGCACCCGCCGCGGAGGAAGCCGCACCGGATGAAGCACCCGCGGCTCCCGCCGCGGAGGCCAAACCGGTCACCGGTCTCGGAATGGCCGGCGCGGCAAAGCGTCCCGGGGCCAAGAAGACGGCCCCGGCCGCCGAGGCTTCCGCCGCACCGGCGGCACCGGCTCCGGTCAAGGGGCTGGGTATGGCCGGTGGCGCCAAACGACCCGGCGCCAAGAAGACCGCGGCTCCCACGGCGGCGTCCGCTCCCGCCGAGCCGGCCACCCCGGCCGCGCCGGTCAAGGGGCTGGGCATCGCGGGCGGCGCCAAACGACCCGGCGCCAAGAAATCGGCACCGGCCGCTCCCGCGGCCGAGGCTCCAGCGGCCGAGACACCGGCGACCGAGACCCCGGCGGCACCCGCGGCTCCGGTCAAGGGGCTGGGTCTGGCCGCGGGCGCCAAGCGTCCGGGCGCCAAGAAGGCGACGCCTGCGGCTCCCGCCGCCGAGGCACCCACTGCCGAAGCCACCACCGAGGCGGCCGCCGAGCCGGCCAAGCCGGAACCACCGGTGGTCGGACTGGGCATCGCCGCGGGGGCACGCCGCCCCGGCGCCAAGAAGACCGCCCCGGCTCCCGCACCCGCCGCTCCCGAGCCGGCTGCGGCTGACGAGCCGACGGAGACGCCGGCCGCCCAGGAGCAGGCCACCCCGGAACCTCCGGTGGTGGGTCTCGGCATCAAGCCGGGAGCCAAGCGTCCCGGCAAGCGCTGAGGGTCACGATCCGCAGACGGACTCGAGCCCGAACTGCCCAGTCCGTCAGCCCCCGCCGTAGGGCTTGGCCTTCACCGGAGGTTTGGCGACCACGGGGGCGACCGTTCCGGTGTAGGTGACGGTGGTGGTCTCGCCGGTCGTCATCGACCCGCCGGAAGCGGCGACCGTGGGTTGGCCGGCCTGGGCGCCACCGGCCATCGCCGCGATGATTCCCATCGCGACGACGGCGCTCGCGCCGAGCGCTGCCGCCAGTGTGTTGATTCGGGCCATCTCGATTACCAATCCTTTCTCCGTGCGATAGATGACCTCGTCGCCCCTGACCTGGGGAAACCGTCGACCATCTGTGGATTGGCTGCCATCGTGTCGCACGTTTTCGCCCCGTGCGTATCCGCCCAAGCGAATCCACAGGGAGTTGGACGGATGTGTCCAGGATCACACTGCCGCGATCCGGCACTCACGCGATGTGCAGTGACAGGCCGGTCTCGCCGGGGCGGATCTCGGGGACGAGCTCCCAGTTCTCGGTGTACTGACCGGTGAACTGGGGCCGGTACGGGATCGTCGCCTCGGTGAACAAGCCGGTCAGACGGTCCAGCAGACCGTCACGGACCGCGTCGTAGTCGTCGGTGAAATCCGCGCTCGGCAACGCCCACGGAGCCAGCACATCCATTCCGGTGTAGGCGAACGTGCCGTGCAGCAGTCCGAACAGCATCTCGCCGATCTCACCGCTCTTTCCGCGCGGCCCGATCGCCGCGGGCCGGTCGCCCAGCGTGGTGACCACCAGCGCGCGTTTCCCCGTGAAGGGCCCCTGCTCGAACCGCATCCGGCGGCCGGTGTCCGGGTCGGACCCGAATGCGAAGCCGCTGACGAATACCCGGTCAAACCATCCCTTGAGGATCGCGGGCATGCCGTACCACCACAACGGGAACTGGATGACCAGGGCGTCGGCATCGCGAAGCTTCTGCTGTTCGGCGGCGACGTCGGCGCTTTGGGTGCGGTTCAGATATGCCGATCGAGTGTCGGCGGTGACCCGGAACCGGTCCGCCCCGCCGGGTGGGCGCAGCACCGGATCCCATTCCATCGCATACAGATCCGACTCGACCACGTGGTGGTGCCGCCGCAGATGCCCGATCCCGTCGCGCCGCAGGCTGCCGGACAGCGAACGGGGTTCGGGATGGGCACTGACCCAGAGCACTGAATGTTGCGTCATGGTGCCAGTGTGTAACCAAACGGCGGAATGCGACAGTACGGACATTTTTGTCACTACGATGCCCTTATGCGTCTACCGGTTCGTCGCGCGATGCAGGTCTGCCCGGTCGAGGTCGCGATCTCGGTGCTGGGCGGCACCTGGAAACTCACCCTGGTCAAACACCTGCTCGACGGCACCCGACGGTTCGGCGAGCTGCGCCGTGCGGTGCCCGAGGTCAACGCCCGCACCCTCACCCGTCAGCTGCGCGAACTCGAGGAGGACGGCATCGTCCGACGCACCGTGTACCCGGAAGTCCCGCCCAAGGTGGAGTACGCCCTGACCGGGCTCGGCCAGAGCCTGGAGCCGATCGTGCAGGCGATGGACGCCTGGGGCGCCGGGTTCGCCGACCGGGTCGCGCCGTCGGCGGATTCCTAATTCGATGGACGGTGATGAGACCATGGTCAGCGTGACTACCGATCAGTTGCCGTGGCACAACACCGGGCAGAGCCCGAAGCCGCGTACGTTTGCCCAGTCCACGAAGCTCCAGGACGTCCTGTACGAGATTCGCGGGCCGGTACATGAGCACGCCTCACGGCTGGAGGCCGAAGGCCACCGCATCCTCAAGCTGAACATCGGCAACCCGGCGCCGTTCGGCTTCGAGGCCCCCGATGTGATCATGCGCGACATGATCCAGGCCCTGCCGTATGCGCAGGGCTACTCCGATTCCAAGGGCATCCCCAGCGCGCGGCGCGCGGTGTTCACCCGGTACGAGCTCGTCGACGGGTTCCCGAAGTTCGACGTCGACGACGTCTACCTCGGCAACGGGGTCTCCGAGTTGATCACCATGACCCTGCAGGCACTGCTGGACAACGGCGACCAGGTGCTGATCCCGGCCCCCGACTACCCGCTGTGGACCGCGTCGACCTCGCTGGCCGGCGGCACCCCGGTGCACTACCTGTGCGACGAGACCCAGGGCTGGAACCCCGATGTCGCCGACCTGGAGTCCAAGATCACCGAGCGCACCAAGGCGATCGTGGTGATCAACCCGAACAACCCCACGGGCGCGGTGTACAGCCGCGAGACCCTGGAGCAGATCTCCGAACTGGCCCGCAAGCATCAGCTGATGCTGCTGGCCGACGAGATCTACGACAAGATCCTCTACGACGACGCCGAGCACATCGCCCTGGCCTCGGTGGCACCCGATGTCCTGACCCTCACCTTCAATGGGCTGTCCAAGGCGTACCGGGTGGCCGGCTACCGCTCCGGCTGGCTGGTCATCACCGGCCCGAAGGAACACGCGAGCAGCTTCATCGAGGGGATCAGCCTGCTGGCCAATATGCGGCTGTGCCCGAACGTGCCTGCCCAACATGCCATTCAGGTCGCGCTCGGTGGCCATCAGAGCATCGACGATCTGGTGCTGCCCGGTGGGCGGCTGCTCGAGCAGCGTGACACCGCGTGGTCCAAGCTCAACGAGATCCCAGGGGTGTCCTGTGTGAAGCCGCAGGGGGCGCTGTACGCGTTCCCACGCCTGGATCCCGAGGTACACGACATCCACGACGACGAGCAGTTGGTGCTGGACCTGTTGCTGCAGGAGAAGATCCTGCTGACCCAGGGCACCGGATTCAACTGGGCCACACCGGATCACCTGCGCATCGTGACGCTGCCGTGGGCACGCGACCTGTCCAGCGCGATCGAACGGCTCGGCAACTTCCTGGCGAGTTACCGGCAGTAATCCCGCACGCCGACACTACGGTTTTTGGCGAGAATTCGGCTCGAAGCCGCGACAAACCGTAGTCTCGCGGCGGTGGCTACCCTGACCGGGTGGCGCACTCGCATTCGCATTCGCTGAGCGGTCCGGCACCGCTGGGCCCCCTGGCCGCCAGGATCGTCGTCGGCCTGCTGGTCGCCATCGGCATCGCCGTCGTCGCCGGCGCCGCGCTGCTCTGGCCGAGCCAGCAGAAGGTGGACATCCCGCTGCCGTTCCAGAACGCCACCGGCGGGGCGGTCACCACCGAAGCCGGTCACGTCGTGTCCAACAGCGCCGCGGCCTGCGGAAACCAGTCGGTGGGAGGGGTGCTGACGGCGCCACCCCCAGCCACCGAGGGACCGTGTGTGCAGGTGCTCGTCGCGATCGACTCCGGGCCCAACGGGGGCGCCGACACGCTGCTGGAGTTCAGCGGCGGGCCGGGGCAGCCCAACCTGGCGGTCGGTGACGATATCCGGCTCACCCGCCAGGTCGACCCGACCGGCATGACGACCTACTCCTTCTACGACTATGAGCGCAGCTGGCCGCTGGTCGGGCTGGCCGCGGCGTTCGCGGTCGTAGTGGTGGCGGTGGCCCGGTGGCGCGGGCTGCGGGCACTGATCGGCATCGTGGTGGCGTTCGGTGTTCTGGTGGTGTTCCTGCTGCCCGCCCTGCGCGACGGCGCCTCGGCCGTTCCGGTGTCGCTGGTGGCGTCGGCGGCCATCCTGTACGCGGTGATCTACCTGGCCCACGGCGTCAGCCTGCGCACCAGCGCGGCCCTGCTCGGCACCCTGGTGTCACTGCTACTGGCAGCCGTATTATCGTGGGCGGCAATCGCATTGACTCACCTGACCGGTCTGTCCGAGGAGGAGAACAACGCGGTCGCCGCGTATCTGGGCAATGTGTCGATCACCGGCCTGCTGCTGGCCGGGTTCATCATCGGCTCGCTGGGTGTGCTCAACGACGTCACGGTCACCCAGGCCTCGACGGTTTTCGAACTCGCCGAGCACGGCGGCACCAGGCGGTCGGTCTTCGTGGGGGCGATGCGGGTGGGCCGCGACCATATCGCCAGCACGGTCTACACCCTGGTGCTGGCCTATGCCGGCAGCGCGCTGCCGCTGCTGCTGCTGTTCAGCGTGGCCGACCGGTCGCTCGGCGATGTGCTGACCGGTGAGAGCGTGGCCATCGAGATCGCCCGCTCCGCGGTGGGCGGTATCGCGCTGGCCCTGTCGGTGCCGCTGACGACGGGGATCGCCGCGGTCCTGGCGACACCGGCTAACGCTCCAGCAGCCTCAGCAGATAGGCGCCGTAACCGGACTTGAGCAGTTTCCGGGCCCGGGCGGCCAGCTGATCGTCGTCGATGAAGCCGACCCGCCACGCCACCTCCTCGGGGGCACCGATCTTGAGACCTTGGCGGCGTTCGATGGTGCGGACGTAGTCGCCCGCGTCGAGCAGTGAATCGAACGTGCCGGTGTCCAGCCAGGCGGTGCCGCGGGCCAGCACCTCCACCGAGAGCCTGCCCTGGTTGAGGTAGGTCTGGTTGATCTCGGTGATCTCGTACTCACCGCGGGGCGATGGCCGCAGCGACCGCGCGATCTCCACCACGTCGTTGTCGTAGAAATAGAGCCCGGGCACGGCGTAGTTCGATTTCGGTGTCTGCGGTTTCTCTTCCAGCGACAGCGCGGTGCCGACCGCGTCGAACTCGACCACCCCGTAGGCCGACGGTTCGGCCACCCAGTAGGCGAAAATGGCGCCGCCACTGACGTTCTGGAATCGGCTCAGGCTGGTGCCCAGCCCGGGCCCGTAGAAGATGTTGTCACCAAGCACAAGTGCCACCGGGCCGTTACCGATGTGGTCGGCGCCGATCACGAACGCCTGGGCCAGGCCGTCGGGCCGGTCCTGGACGGCGTAGCTGAGGTTGACGCCGAAGTCCGAACCGTCGCCGAGCAGCCGCCGGAAGGCCGGTGCGTCGTGGCCGGTGGTGATCACCTGGATATCGCGGATGCCCGCCATCATCAGGGTGGTCAACGGGTAGTAGATCATCGGCTTGTCGTAGACGGGTACCAGTTGCTTGCTGGTGCCCATGGTGATCGGGTGCAGCCGGGTTCCCGCCCCGCCGGCCAGGACGATGCCCCGCATCACGGCCTCCGTGGCGTTACCTGCGCGGCCGTCACCCGCTCAGATCCTGCTCGGTGAGCTCAGTCGCGGCCAGCGCCGACTGCAGGGTCTCGTGGCGGAACACCGAGGTGACGTGGTCGCGCACCACCCGGAACGCCGCCGCGCCGGTGGTGGATGTTCCGTCGGCACCGGTGATGGTCTGCTCGACGACGACCACGCCGTCGTGCACATAGAACCGGCCCGGCACCGCGGTGGCGCCCAGCGATTCGGCCCAATCCCGCAGCGCTGCATGGCCCTGTGCGGCACCCGCTGCGTCGCCGACCTCGATATCGTCGCTGGACAACGTGGCCAGCGTGTCGAAGTCCTTGTCGTTCAGCGCGTCATGCCAGGCGAGAACCGTCGCGATCTCCGATGTGGTCATGTAGGAAACGTACGCCACTCAGAACGGGGTGCGGTCAAGCCAGGCGTCCCAGACCGCGGTGTCACCGAACACATCCAGGCCGGCATCGGCCACGCTTGCCCGCCGCGTGGCCACCATCAGCAGATCCTTGGCCGGACCCCGGACGGCAACGCTGCCCTTGCCGTGGTCGTGCGACCACGACACGCCGTCCTCGTCGTTGACCATCGTCCATTCCCCGGTCGGCCCGAGAGCCCCGTCGGTGGCGTGCAGGTGCACGCTTTGGCCGCGCTCCAACGGAACTCGGTGGTACTTCTTGGCCTCGACCGATATCCGTTCCAGCCATTCGCTGATCGCGTCGGCGGCCAGTTCGGGGTCCAGGTCGTAGTCGGCGCCGACGGCTCGTGCGGCGTCGGCCCGGTGCACCGTCGCCTCGTGCAGGCGGCGCCGGATCCACCACCCGGCCGGCCGTGGCCCCAGGAAAGTCCAGACCCTGGCATCGCTGCCGACCTGGTCGACAGCCTTGAGGACCAGGGCCGCACCGTCGTTGAGCCAGGCGGTGGCACCGTCGGGATCATCGGGCGGTCTACCGTCGCGCACGTCGCGCGGATCGAGTTCGGTATGTCTTCGGTCGGCGATTATCTCTGCAGCCCAACGATTTCCGCGTCCAACATGTCGGAAGAGCTGTTTGAGCGTCCAATCCGGGCAGGTCGGGACCGGGGTGGCGGGATCGGCTGAGGCGATCAGCTCCCCGAAGGCACGGGTCTGGTCGAGCAATGCGGCTCGGAAATCCACCTCACGAACGTACCGCCGCACGAGACTTTCCGAGCGCGATCGGCAGAGTCGACCATCCGCGCAGCACCCGGGTATCGCGGCGGGTGCCGTTGCCGGCCAGCCTGGCGTCGGGAAAGCGCTCGAAGAACGTCCGCAGCCCCACCTCGCCCTCGGCCCGGGCCAGCGCGGCGCCAAGGCAGAAGTGCCTGCCGCCGGAGAACGACAGGTGCCGCCCGGCGTTGTCGCGCTCGATGTCGAATCGGTGCGGGTCGGCGAATACCTTGGGATCGCGGTTGGCGCCCAACAGGTGCAGGATCACCAGCTCACCCGCGTGCACTCGCATCCCCGCCACGTCGGTGTCGACGCGGGCCGCGCGCGCACTCATCTGGACCGGTGAATCCAGTCGCAGGATTTCCTCCACGGCGTTGGGCCACAGCTCGGGGCGGGCCGCCAGGGTCTGCAGATGCTCGGGATGATCGAGCAGCATCCGGATCCCGTTGCCCAGCAGGTTCACCGTCGTCTCGAAGCCGGCCGCCAGCACCAGCCCGGCCAGGGCCCGCAGTTCCTGGTCGGTGAGTGGTTCACCCGCGGCGCCGGCCTCCGACGCCTGGATGATCTGGCTGAGCAGATCCTCGCCGGGGTTGCGGCGCAGCTCGCGCAGGTGTCCGCTCAGCCAGCTCTCGAACCCGACGATGCCCTCGTTGACCTGGCGGTACTGCGCCCAGGACAGGCCGATGTCGAGACTGGGGGCGCCGAGTTCACCGAACCGCAGGATGTTGGGCCGATCGGCCTCGGGGACCCCGAGGATGTCGCCGATCACCGCGACCGGAAGCTGCGAGCAGTACCGCTCGACGATGTCGACCACTCCGGACCCGCCGTCCATTCCGTCCAGCAGCTCGTCGGCGGTCTGTTGGACCCGTTCCCGCAGCCGAGCCACCGCGCGGGTGGTGAACACCGACGAGACCAGCTTGCGGTAACGCGTGTGGTCGGGCGGTTCCACCGCGAGCAGTGACGGGGGTTCCAGCGGGTGCAGCCTGCCCGTGCCGACCTTGCCGTGCAGCCAGCGCAGCGGCCGGGGCAGGTTGCCGCCCAGCCGCGACACCCGGAAGTCATCGGAGCGCAGCAGTTCGCCGGCCACCGTGTGGTCGAAGGTGATCAGCACCGCGCGGCCGCGCAGGACCGGACCCTTGACCCGAAGCTCATCCGCGAAGGCGGCCGGGTCGGCGCGCACCTGCGGGTCGGCGATGAGCCTGGCCGCCGGGTCCCCGTTGCGCAGCCCGACCGCGGACAGGCCCCGGATCACCTGGTGCAGGGAAAGCCAACGGATCAGTTCCCGCATGAGCCGAGCCTACGACCGGCCGCTCTGTTGGACAAGCGTCAAACAGCGCGGGCGGCGGCGCGACCCAGCGCGTGTACGCGCCACCCGGCCTGCTGCCACCGGATCGCGTCGAGGCAGTTGCGGCCGTCCACAACCACTTTGGCGCGGACCGTGCCGGCCAGCTCGGCCGGGTCCAGCTCGACGAACTCGGCCCACTCGGTGAGCACCAGGACCGCGTCGGCACGCTCGCAGGCCTCGATGACCGACGTCGAATAGTTCAGGGTCGGGAACACCCGCTGCGAATTCTCGATCGCCTTGGGGTCATAGACGTTGACCGTGGCGCCGTTGAGTTGCAGCATTCCCGCGACATTGAGCGCCGGCGAGTCCCGGACATCGTCGGATTCCGGTTTGAACGCCGCGCCGAGCACCGCGATATTGGCGCCGAGCAGCGATCCGCCGCAGACCCGGGTGGTCAGCTCGACCATCGCGGTGCGTCGGCGCATGTTGATGCTGTCGACCTCACGCAGGAAGGTCAGCGCGTGGTTGGCGCCGAGTTCACCGGCGCGGGCCATGAACGCCCGAATGTCCTTGGGCAGGCAGCCACCGCCGAAACCGAGCCCGGCGTTGAGGAAGCGCCGCCCGATGCGCGGGTCGTAGCCCAGCGCATCGGCCAGCATGGTGACGTCGGCGTCGGCGGCCTCGCACACCTCCGAGATTGCGTTGATGAACGAGATCTTGGTCGCCAGAAACGCATTCGCCGACACCTTGACCAGTTCGGCGGTCTGCAGATCGGTGACCAGGAACGGCACCCCCTCCTCGACCAGCGGACCGTAGAGCTCGCGCACCGCGGCCTCGCCGCGCACCGAATCCTGCTGCACACCGACGACGATGCGGTCCGGGTGCAGGGTGTCGTGCACCGCGTAACCCTCGCGGAGGAACTCGGGGTTCCAGGCGACCTCGACGTCCACACCGGCCGGGGCTAGCCCGCGGGCCCGCTCGGCCAGCTCGGCGGCGGTACCGACCGGCACGGTCGACTTGCCGACGATCACCGCGGGCCGGCGCAGCCGCGGCACCAGGGAGTCGATGACGGCGTGCACGTGGCGCAGATCGGCGCCGTATTCGCCCTTCTTCTGCGGGGTCCCGACTCCGAGGAAGTGCACATCGGCGAAGTCGGCGGCCTCGTCGTAATCGGTGGTGAACCGCAGCCGGCCGGCGGAGAGGTTGTCGTTCAACACCTTCCGCAGGCCCGGCTCGTAGAACGGGATATCGCCGGAGGCGAGCTTGGCCACCTTGCCGGGGTCGATGTCGACCCCGACGACCTCATGGCCGAGTTCGGCCATCCCCGCCGCATGTGTCGCGCCCAGATACCCGGTACCGAAAACGGTGCATCGCATACTGCTTCTATAGGCAGCCCCGATGAGCTAGCCGCTACGCGACACTGAGCGGCAGACCAACGTCAGGTAACGGTTGGTGTCCGGCCTGGTCAGCGTTGGTTCAGTGGCCTCCGCCGAACGACGGGAACGGCCACAGTCCGCCGCCGCCACCGCCGGATCCGCCACGGCCGCCGGAACCACCCGAGCCACCCGGATTCCAGCCGCTGTCACCGCCGGATCCACCCGAGCCGCCACGGCCGCTCGAACCACCGGGATTCCAGCCGCCCGAGCCGCCGCTGGACCCCGGCTCCCAGTCGCCCGAGCCTCGGCCGCCCGAACCCGAGCCCGGGAACGGCCACTGCGGGCCCTTGGGGCCGTCGTCGTGCGACGGAGGCTGCCACGGCGGGGTCTCCGGCTCGTCGTGCTGCGGGGGACGCTGCGGTTCCCACGGCGGACGCCAGCGCGGCGGGTCGGGCACCGGCGGACGGAAGATCGACGGAAGCCGCGGCACCACCACGACCGGCGGGTTGTACACCGGCGGGTTGTAGACCGGCGGCGGGGCGGGCAGGACCGGGGCCGGAGCCTCCGGCGGCGGAGGCGGAGGCGCCTCGGGGGCCGGAGCAGGCGCCTCGGGCGCCGGCGCCGGTGCCGGGGCCTGCGGTTGCTCGACGTAGACGGTGCGCGGCGGCGCCTGCGGCTGCGGGGCCTCCTGGACCACGGGCACCGGGGCCTTGATGGTCTCCGGTGGCGGCGCGGGCGGCGGGGCCTGCTGCACCGGCTGGGCTTCCGGAACGGGTGCCGGGGCCTTGGCCGGCGCGCTCGGGATCACCGCACCCTGCGCAGGCGCGGGCCGCTGGTCGACCGTCGGTCGGATGCTGACCGCGAGCGAGATCACCAGCGCCACAACGCCAACCACGAAGACCGAGGTCAAGGCGCTGCCGACGAGCAGGAACGGTTTGCGTTCCCCGTCGGCCGGCAGATCGGCGAACGCGGCGGCATCGGCGTCGGATTGACCGTTGACCGGCGCCATCTCGGTGGCCAGGCCGGCCAGCCCGGAGTAGGCGCTGCCCGCGGTCGTGCCGTCGGGATCCTGCGAATAGGCCAGGCCGACGGTGGACGCCTCGAACGCGGGGGCGTTGGCCGATGCCAGGGCGGCGCCGCGGGCCAGCGCCAGGCCGGGTTCGTCGGGGGCGCTGACCGGGATCGACACCAGGTGTTCCAGGTGGGCCTTGACCGAGCTGACGTCGACGCCCGACCCCACGACGAACATGCCCTGCGGCGCGGCGTCCTGCTCGTCGACGGCGGCGACCATCTCGGTCAGGACGGCCATGGCGTCGGCGCTGTGCAGGCTGCGGTCGAGCACCTTGACCACCGAGCCGCCCTCGGTCTGCACCACCGACAGCGTCGCGGTGTCTCGGTCGATGAACATCAGGGCGGTGGTGTCGTATCCGACCGCGCGCCCGACGGCCTGGGCGAGTGCGGCCGCGGCGTGCCCCTCCGACACCAGCATGACGTTGTCGATGCCGTGCGCGGTCAGCGCATCGCGCAGCACCGAGGCATCCGAATGGTCACTCCAGGTGACGCCGATCGACTTCAGCTGGTGTCCGCCTGCGGTGGCACTCTCCTGGGTTCCCAGCACCGCGGCGACGACTTGATCGGCCGGGCTCGCGGTTGCCGAGCCGTCCTCGGCGGTGACGTCGAAGGAGTCGTGATCGACGGTGACCCCGTCGGCTTTATCTCCCTCGACCAGCACCATGCGGACCGTCGTAGGTGTCATCGACACACCAAGTACGATGTCCACCAAGCCCTCCAATGTGTTTGCTACGCTACCTAAGTCACCGTCGCGCACACGTGCCGCACGAGCCGACAACTAGAACCTTCATCGACGCGACCAGCTCGATCGTTACACCCGCAATCGTTAGCTGGTGGCGCAGCAGTTCCGGTCAGCCCGACGGTACGGTGCCCGCCGACGCCGATAGTTAGACCCTACTCGGTAATACGGCAAACGACGCCGTCCGGTTCGGCGTCGCTTTCTACCGCAGGGCTGTTGACCGACAGTTTCCGCAGCCCTCACGTAGAAATCGGCGACCTAGGACTTGATGAAGTTCAGATGTGAGCGCGACGGGGTCGGGCCACGCTGCCCCTGGTACTTGGAGCCGACCTTGGCGCTGCCGTACGGGTGCTCGGCCGGGCTGGTGAGCCGCAGCAGGCACAGCTGGCCGATCTTCATGCCCGGCCACAGGATGATGGGCAGATTGGCCACGTTGGACAGCTCCAGCGTGATGTGTCCGGAGAAGCCCGGGTCGATGAAGCCGGCGGTGGAATGCGTCAGCAGGCCCAGCCGGCCCAGCGAGCTCTTGCCTTCCAGCCGGCCGGCCAGATCGTCGGGCAACGTGCACAGCTCCAGCGTCGAGCCGAGCACGAACTCCCCCGGATGCAGCACGAACGGATCCCCCTCGGCCGGCTCGACCAGGCTGGTCAGCTCGTCCTGCTGCAACGAGGGGTCGATGTGGGTGTAGCGGATGTTGTTGAACACCCGGAACAGGCTGTCCAGGCGGACATCGATGCTCGACGGCTGCACCAGGGCGTCGTCGAACGGCTCAAGGGCCAGACGTTTCGCGGCGATCTCGGCCCGGATATCGCGATCGGAGAGCAGCACCCGACGAGCGTATAGGCTGCGGATGCTAATCTTCCTAGCCACACCGCCGATGTAGTTCAATGGCAGAACATCAGCTTCCCAAGCTG
>NZ_JBSFPX010000202.1:0-12589 GCF_053588415.1 Mycobacterium sp. NPDC003449 | reverse complement strand
CCAGATAAGAAACCCATTGCAGAGCAGGAGGAATATCGATCGACATAACGACTCAGACGCAGCCAACCCGCACGACAAGAGACCGCGACGACCGAATCGGCACGAACCGTGTGCGGTCCGGTGCAGAGCTGTTCGAGGCGCGTACCAACACGATTCAACTCTCACTCCCGCGCAACGACGCGGCCCGATCAGAGGGTGAATGACAGCGGAACCCTGCGCGAACGTTGGTTGTCTGGAGTGACGAAACCTCTTGGGACGTAGTCGGCTCCGAGAATCACGCACGCACCGAATGCTGATCCACCGCAGCGATCAGCAGACCGGCGCAGCCACCGGGCGGCCGGTGAGAGTGGGACCGTGGATGCACCCATGTTCAGCTTGGCACGCTGAGCGATGCTCGGCGAGACGCTGGTTGTTCAGTTCGCGGCTACGATCGGCTCCGGAAGGCCGTCAGCGTGCTAGGCAGCGAAAGGCGGCTGTTGGCAAATACTTTCGTCGCCCACTAGTCGACCATGGCCGGCCTGGCTGAGCAGCTGAAGCTACTCGTACGCGGGCCGATTCAGCCTTGCGTTGGAGCCCAGGACGACTCGCGAGACCCGTCAGCGCTACTCAACGGCGATGAGTCATCCTGACTCGATGTCATGGGAACGTCCGTCTGGGGCCCGGGTTGATCTTCGGTCGATTCACGGGTGGCGTCGGAATCGGAGTCCGTATCGTATTCGACCGTGATTTTGTCGCTGCGTGTTCGAGTGGCGTAAGTGCCGATTGATCGCCTCAGGTAGTCGTCGATGATTGCATCGGTGTCCAGCTCAAATGTGGCGTTGCGTGACAGCCACAGCGGACCACGAGGCCGCGTCGGCTCGAATTCCAAATCAGCTGCACAAAAACCGCACGCGCGCATGGTGCCGGCAAGAAGGTCGAGATTCATCGCCCGGCCCTCGGACTTCAACATTCTCATGATCCGCCGTTCGGCGTGCAGGTCGACGGCGTGGGCACGCGGCACACCGTCCCTGGTGCGGTATTGCCGTGTGTAACGTTCGGCAGGAACGACAACCCGACCATCCTTCAGCGCGGCGACGATCTTGCTGACCGCATCACCACGGTCAACGACGGGTGAGCGCATCAAATCCCGCAGACTGGCGATGTGCCGGTCCGGTCTCGGATCGAGGGTCGCGGCACGGTCTTCAAGGACCTGCTCGAACTCCGACCCGGAAGCCAGAAGGGTCTCAAGTCGATGGTTGAGCGCCGTGCTGTTCGACGAGACATAGAGCGTGCCTTCGTCCGCGTCGAGATAGGCCTGGACTTCGCTCTGGTCCTCCAGCTGTTCCTTCAGCGCCGTGGCGAGCCATCGCAGCGCTTGCCTCGGGCGATGATCTTGGTAAGACCTGGGCGGATGCACCAAGTCGGTGTTATAGCGGTACAGAAGCGCTAGTTGCGTCGACTTCCCGGGCTTGACGGTGGTGGGGACGCCTCGGTGGACGACATGCATACGGTCCGGCGCGGACCCGGCTCCGGGAAGCGTCACTTTGGTCATGCCTGTGCGTCGCGAAGCTACGGGGTGATGTCCTCGGGCCAGGTTGGTCATCTCCTCGAGCCGCTCGGCGAGTTCACGACGTAGGTAAGGCGTCGTGTCTCTCAGGTGCGTCTCCACGGTCGCCTGGTCACGAATCGATGGCCCGCTGCCCACCAATGATGTGAAGGCCGCCAAGGCATTTGCGGTCATACCGGCAAGGGATCCCGCGGTGTGCGGCGACTGTTCGGGGTCGAGCCGCATTCGAGCGATGGCGTCCACGATCAGTGTGTCGTTGCTGCGCAGCGCCTCGAGGAACTCTGCGGCGGCGAAGGGCGGCGGAAGGCGATCCGCCTGGCCGTCCTGCCCCATTTGGCGCAATGCCGCTTCGATCCTGTCGCGATGTTCGGCGTAGTCGGGCTGGTCCGTGAACCATTCGGGATCGATGCGTAGCCCACCGGCATTGGGTGCCAGGTACTTCCCCGTCGCTACGCGGGATGTACCCATCGTCGTCCCGACGGCATGCAGGGAGATTCCCGGATTGGCGGCTATCTGGGTGAGCGCCGCGGCCAGCTTGGCGACGGTTACCCCGGCGGTGGGTGCGTTCGCTTCCGCCGCCAGCGGCATGTCCTGCGCCAGGTCGTCGTGACCCAGCTGGCCGAAGAGGCGGCTAAGCTCCTCACGCTGTCCTTCATATCCGGCCAGCCGTGTCATGGTTTCGCGAGGTGGACGCCAATTGCCCTCTGCAGTAAGGAGTTCCGTCAACTTGTTGCCGGTGTAGCCAGTTCTCTCTGCGAGAATCAGCAGCAACCTGCCCTTACCTTTACCCTTGCTCTGGCCGCCCATGATCTTCTGGTGCGTCTTGCGCAGCTCTATCAGCGATCGTAATGCGTGGGCGAGGTCGTCTGCACCGAACGGCTTCGGCGCAGCCTGCGGTTCGGGCAGCGGACTGTCGTATAAGCCGAGTTCGCGGAGGAGGTCCGCGATTGCTTCGCGGTGCTGTTGGTAATCCGGCATCTGACTCAGCTCTTTGGGCAGATTGGTCCGGGTGCCGGGGCCCCAGGAGGAACCTGCGAGCCAGCGCTTGGTCCTGAGGAGGGTGCCGGGGTAGTTCCGGGCGATCTGAATACCAGGAACCTTGGGCCGAGCCTTCTGATCGCGCAGCATTGCCTCCACCGTTGCCGCCGTCAACTCGTTCGTAAGGACAGACGGGGCAGTTGGTTTCACCGCCTCTGCACGCGCAGGCGCCGCTTGACTGCGGTTGCTGGCCGGCTCAGTCGTTCGAGCGCGTTTGCGTTGAGCATCCGTATCAGTGGGGCTGATACGACCGCGTTTGGGTGCATCGACCCAATTGTGTCGTGCGACGGGAAGGCCGGTGCCCCTCGCGTAGGGCCGGGCGACCGAGTCACGGTAGTCATCACCGTCGTCCGACGATGCGTCTTCCTCGTCGGAGAAGTCGGGGTCGCTGAGATCCGATGACTCGGAGGATTCCGGTGAACAGCCGGTTTTAACCGTGTCTGGGAAGGCGGTTGGGGACGGACCGGCGATCGGTGCAGGCCGCGAGGGCAGGGACCGGTGGAGCACCGTGGGGGTCGGCCCGGGTTGTTCGACGACCGTGCTGGCATTCCAATGGTCCACCCCGTTGTGAAAGACGTTGACCGGCGGGGCGTTTCTGGGTCCGACATCATGGGTGCCCGCCGTCGAGCGGTTCCGTAGGCGTACGTCGAGAGCGTGGCCGATGAGCCCAGGAAACATTTCCCCCATGTCGTCGGCCCAGGTGCTGGTGCTCGGCTGCCACTTCTCAATGGTGTCCAGCAGCCGCTGGTGCTCGTCTGGAGTCAACGGCTGATCTTGCCGCTCGACTCTGAGCACCGACCGGAGGTCGTCGTCATCGACGATCAGGTCGACCGGCATGCCCACACCGCGCCGGCGGAGATAGTCTCGCTGGCTGGCGGGGCCGGCCAGCGCGCCGCGACGGCTCCGTAGGTGCGGCACATCGGACTCCGCCTGCCGGTGCGCGGCGACGACGGACATGGCGGGGTCATTCTCGGAGAGCTCCTGGGCGCGGGCCTGAACGGTGAGTGCGCGCAGGTCCTCGGCACGCATCCAGTCGAGGGAGTGCGTCGTGTCGATGCCGAGGCTGGACAGTCGATTTCGCAGTTCGTCCGTGCTGGCATCCGCCAGCCAGTCTTCGTAACTGTTCATCTCGGCAGGGCTGCTGCGGAAGGGACGAACAACATCTGAAGGTAGATCTGAGGGCGCTCTGTTGCGCACCCAGTCCATCACCAGTTGTCGTAAACCTTCCGCGGCCCGGGACAGCGGCGACGATGCGTCCGAGACCGGCGCCTGGTGGTTGACGAGTCCTTCGCGTACCTGGCGGTGCGCCTCGCTGGCTGAGCCGGCCCACCCTTGATACATGCGGGGATTCCATTGCCGCGGTGGAGTACTGGCCACCACCGAGTACAGCAGACACCATCCGTCACCCGGCACCCGCAACTCGACGATTCCGGCCGGGTCGTCATCGCCAGGGCGAGATGCCATGTCGTCAGCCGCATTGGTCATCTCAACGTCGGAGTTGGACTGACGCCCGCCGGTGTTGCCGGAGTGCCCGTGATAGGCGCCGAACCGGCCGGTGAGGTCTCGGTCGGTGACGCCGTCCACGACCGGTGGCAACAGCGCGGACACTGACCCACCCGAGGACGTCTGCACAACCGGCCACGTCTGCGGATCCACCACCCGCCCCATGGGATCGATGACCACCGCCCACACCGACGGCGCCGACGCCACCTCGGGAGGCACCTGCGCACCGGTGCGCTCGGTCGGGCGCTGCGGATCAGCCCACCGCGGCCCGTCGCTGGTGACCCGCGCGGCCACCACATGACCAATCTCCCCACGCAACGGCGAGGTCATCGCGACCACCGTGGAGCCCACGGGAAGACCGTCAGCCAACTGCTGGGTCCCCGCAGCCCCGTTCACCTGCGCCCAGCCACCCCCGGCCACGACCTGGTCTCGTGCGCCGCCTGCGCCACCGCGGACGCCGGCCGCATCGTCGGAAACCTTCAACGGCCGCACCCGACCGCCGTACAGCCGATCAACCAACGCTCGTACCAGCGGCCCACAATCTAAAGCGTCGACCGCCCTGCCCGCCGGCACCACCGCATCCACCACCGCGGCGAACTCCGCCGCCGACAACGTGATACCTGTCGGCCGCACCTGAGTGATACCGGTGAACTCGGGTACGTCATTGCGGCGCCCACGGGCAGAGTCCGCCACCGGCAGCCCCAACCCGCCCCGGCGTGATGGTCCCGCCTGCACTCCAACCGCGCCCGACCCGGCAGGTCCACCCAAATCCGCTGCCATGCGCGCTTCTTTGACCGGTGGCCGCTGATCCCGGGCGGCTTCGGGGTTCGGCTGCCAACGGTGTTCGAAGTCCTCGCGAACAGAGTCAAGATACCGGTGGGCATCGTGGCGGTTGCCCAGGGCCACGCTGCGGTCACCCGGCGTGGCCGCAGGATCGGCCAGTACGGCGTCCAACTCGGCCTGATAGGTCTGCAATTCCTCCTGCGCCACCTCGAGTGCAGCGAGGTCGTGGTCGCGCTCCTCACGGTCCCAAGCCTCGTGGTCCGCCGCCGTAGCTCTGGCTTTGCCGCGATCGACGGTCGTCGCCATACCCACGGCCGGGTCCTCGTCGGATGCAGGATCGTCGGCTGACAACGGCGGTGCCGTCGGCGGCGGGGGCGGTTCCTCTGATTCTGGAATCGTCTCGGCCACAACAATTGCAGGTGACGGATCTTGAGCCGGCGGTTCGACGGGCCGGGTCTCGTCGGTCGGGATGAGGAATTGCCCACCAAGGTCCACCGCGGTCAGCTCGCGTGAGGTGGTGCCGTCGCGCGCGGTGAGGGTGATCCGAGCGTTACCGGCAAAAACCACGTAGGGCAGTTGGTATCTGGAGTTGGACGTGGTTTTGGCGGTTTCGCTGGACGACTCGCCGCGCCGCACGCGCCCGCCGCCGCCGATGCCGGCCAACAACGAACCGTTGAACCCAGGAACCGACCAATGAGGGCCGGCGAGTAGCCGCGCTCCTGATTCCAGGGACTGGATGTTGCGAGTCGCCACAACCTGGTTCACCTCGTTGAGCGAGTTGGTCGTATGGTTCCCGGCCCTGACCTCTTTGAAGCTCAGAGGCTGCATCTCGACGCGCCCCACGATCGACAAGGCACCCCTGCGGAACAGTTCGACGGGGCCGCGGGTCATGGCGGGTAGCGACGCGCTGAGCGAGCCGTCACCGAGGACCGTCTTCACGTCGTCACGGGTGGAACTGTCACCCCATGATGCGGCGTGCAGATCCGCCAGGGTGCTGACTCGCAGCCCGTCGCCGCCGCTGAGGTCTTCGACGACAGTCTTGTTACTCAGTGGGCGCCCGACAGCGTTGCCCTCCAGGAGGCGACCGAGGCCCGGATCGCCCGTCGTCTGCTCGCGAATGGTGAATGCGATCCTGGCCGTGCCGGTGGCCCTGACGGTCCCGCCGCTTTCGAAAAAGCCGGCTGGTCGGCTCATCTCGGCCGTCACCGATGCCGTCGCAGCACGGCCGAGTGCGTCTTTGCGCTGACGGACCTGTAGGCCGGTACCCGCCAGCTGCGTGCGCGTGTTGTCGATTCCCCGGCCAGATCCGAGGTCGACCCGGCCCAGAAGTGACACGTTCGTCCCGGGGTCGCCGGGGAGGAGATCGCCTTGCGCTTGCACATACCCCTGCCAGCTTGTGGCTTTCGAGGCGGACGTGCCGACGCTACGGTTCGTCTGACCACCGCGGTAGATCTCGCTGACCCCGTCGGGCTGCGCAGTCCCGATGGTGTCGATGCGTCCGCTGAGCGACACCTTGCCGCCGCGCACGGACTTCAGATCGACCACGAAGGCGGCGTCCGTGCCGAACTGACGAAGTCGCCGCTGGACCGCCACCGTGTTGACGTGTTCGGCCAATTCGGCACGGACCCTGGGCCAGGCCGCACCGAAGACGTGTCGCCCCTGGGGCGCGAGGGAATCGAGCACGTGAGTGCCGATCAAATCCTCCCCGGCGGTGCGTTCCTCGGTCCGGGGCGATGCCCGTTCGTCAGGAACATCGTCCGACGAGTGCGGCCGCACCGCCACGACGCTCTGTCTCGGGTCGAGCCGGAGCATCTCCTCGGCGCGTTCACCGGGCTCCCGAGGAGCCGCGTCGAGAGCGGGCGCCTTCCTGGGATAGGCGAAGACGGCCTCCAGCCGCACCGGGCGAGGCGCCGACGGATAGCTCTCTTGAAGAGTCAGCGGCAGTGCCAGCCCGTGAGCCTCGTAACTGATCTGGAAGGTGATCGGCTGCCGGAACAGGTCATAGGGCTGAACGTTTCTGTCACGGAACACCGTTCGCCTGTCGATGTCGCCGGTCGTGTTTTCGCTGGCGGGGTCCGTGACGTGTCCGTCGCGGTCTGTCTTCGGGCCTGCCGGACGCTGCGTGGTCCGTGTGCCCTGGATCGTCACCGAGCCGTGAGGTACCGGAATCAGAAGACGACCGCCGACGATCGTACTTCCGACGTCGCTGTGCGACATTCCGGTCAAGGACTGTGACTCGGCGATCAGGTCGATCTCGTATTTCTCTGACGGCCCGACGTATTCAGCCGAGCGTGCGTCACGCACGGGACGTACCTTGACGGTGATCGACCCGATCTGCAGCGGGACGACGTGGCTCCATTCCTGGCCTGATTCGTGCACGAGTCGCGGGGTCAAGACCTCCGGCCCGTACGCCCCGGAGAGGCTTTGGATCGCGTCGTCGAGTTGCTTCCCGAGAACGGGAGCGAGATCGTCGCGCATCGCCTCCAAGAGGCCGCTCACCCGCTCGACACCGACCACCATGTCCGAGGGGTGCCAGGCCTCATTGAAGGCATGTTGCGGCGGCTCCGGGGGATTCTCATGTGCGACGGGCGTCCAGGCCATCGCCGGGCCGGTCCTGTCAACGACGAACCCTTGCGGCTGTTCCCGGCTGAACGAAGGCGGCGAAACCGTATCGTGTTCCCGCGCGCCCTGCAGTTCGGACAACGGGATCGCGATCTCCACGGGAAACAGACCAGAGTCGTGAGCTCTCGCCTTTGGCCCGGCCGCCACGACGTCGAGCCGTATCCATCCCTCGAACACGGCCAGCCGTTGGTCGAACTTCGTTCCTACCGCCTCGCGTCGACGGTCGCGGAATCGGTCGCCCGAGCGCTCGGCTTGACTGCCGCCGACGATCACCTCGCCGAGAACACTCCCGTCCGCGACATCACCACCGCGCCCGCCAAGGGCGCCTTGTCCACCGGTTTGCCGATTGCGCGTGACGCCGCCCGCGGGTCCCTCACTCACCTCGTAACTCGGGCTGGCCAGCGTCTCGACGACTCGCCGGAAGGTCAGCTGCTCGAAGTCGGCGGTAACCGCCACCTTCCCCACGCCCGGCCGGGTGTAGACCAGGGGGCTGTGCTGGGTCATGGCAGGCAGGGCAGCACGAATCCGGTTGAGGTGGAATGAGTTCAGAACGGTGGAACGCTGCTTTTTCCACGCACTGCCCCAGGCGTGGCTACCCGCGACGTCGAGCATGCCGCGCAACCCGTTCACGTCCAGGTTGGTGACCCGATCCATGGAGCCCAGACCGCGCGACGGCATGGCCGTCTCACCGCGGGTGATCGTCGGGCGATTGGTGAGGATGGAAATCGGATTCGACCGTTGCCGCTTGCCCTTCGACCGGGTGTCCGCCGGCGGATCCCCCCAGATTCGTTGCGGTGGAGCCCATACCGTCTTGTCGCGGAAGTCGTCGGTCGGGGTCGACTCCGACTTCTCGCTCATCATGTCGAAGTGACCGAGAGTCTCGTGCGCTACCGCATCGAAGCGGCGCCCATTTTCGGCGATCGGGTTGCGGTTGGATATCACGAACCGTAGCCGAACCTGGCCGCGCCACGCTTGACCTGGTACGGGAGTCTTCAGTGTGTTGCGGTGGCGGAATTGCACGCTCGACGACTGATCACGGCTGACCCCACGGGTGTGGTTGGCGTCGAAACCGCCACTCGCTTCCCCTGTGTCGGTACCGCCGGCTCCACGGAATCTTCCGGGAATGGGTAACTGCAGCGCCCTGGTCCTGGCGTTCTGGCGCACCGTCGAGCTGTCGGTCTCGCTGCCGTAGTGAAACTCGGTTCTGCTCGTCTCACCCCCCGGACGCATCATCGGGTTCGGCGTGGAGCCCGACGCCGGCGACTGACCGCTGTTCGTGTGCAGCGGAGTGCCGAAGGGCTCGACGAATGCGTGAACCTCCAACGTCGCGCCCGGCACGGTCCGGTATTGCAGAACGAGTGGCTGCTTGTTGGTCATGCCGTGCAGGTTTGCCTGCACCTTCTCGACGGTCAGCCAATTGCTCGTCTCGTGCATGGCCGCCCTGGCCTCTTCTCCGAACGCCGACTGGAATGTCCGTGTCATCGAGGCACTGTCGACCAGGTCGCTCACCGTCTGTCGTCGGGGCGAGCCGTGCGATGGGTCGTCGGTCACGAACCAGAAATTGCTCACCACGTCGGAGCCGCCGAGCGCATGTGTCTGCGAAATTCGCGGGGGACCGCCACTGGGTGGAGCAGCGGAATCGCCCGGCAGCGGTCCGACATGGTCGCGCGACTCGTCCTGGCCGTCGCGACTGACCTCGCGGCTGGGGATGAACACCTCGATCGAATACGGGATTCGTTCGGAACTGACGATATTGCTCGCAGGCTCGGAGCCGGGTGACACCATCTTGCTGAGGTGGCGGCGCACTGGACCCGCCGGGTCCAACCGGCCCACGCGGCGTGTGGTGATGATGGCCTGAATCTGCCCTTCGAAGCGACTACCCGGCTCTTCGTCCCGGCCACCGCTGATCTGACGGTCGGCACGCTGCTCCGCCACGGCCCGCTGGCGTTCGATCGAGCCGATCAGCGGTGCCGTGTCGGTGGCGTTCGCGTGCGTCACGCTGCCTTGGATGCCGCCGAGGCCGGTGATGCGACCCTCCCTGGAGGTGCCGGTTTCGACGGTGGAATCCGAGGCGTGCTCAAACTCGCCGCCGGCCTTCTCCTCCTTCTTGAAGCGCAGCGTCGAATCCGGTGATGCACCATCGAGCCGTAACTCGACGTGCAGCTCCCGACCTTTTCCGAGATCGATGGTGTGGGTGATCGTGCGCCCACCTCGCAGCATTCCCGGGGCATTGGGGCGGATGCTGTCGTCGGAGAACAACGCGGCCAGGTCGGTGCGGTGAAGCTCCCAGGTGCTCGGGCCACCCTCGCGTTCCACCACTTGCCGAATGTGCTGTAGCCCGGCATCACCGGTAGCACCCGAACGGAACATTTCGATCGAGTCCGAGCCACCCAGAGCCAAATCGGGGCCGATTCGGGCCGGCAGCTGTGGGTCTGGCTGGCCCTCCGTTTCCGAAGTGTCATCGAAGCTTTCGTGAGCATCGAAGAATTCCTGCTCAGTATCCGCCTCGGATTCGAAGTCGAAGAATTCCTGTTCGGTATCCGCTTCGGATTCGAGGTCGACCGTGGTCTCGACGACTGGGGCTGCAGCGTCGTCCTCGTCGTCGGAGGGGCCGCGTGCGTCGAAGAATTCCTGCTCGGATTCAGCGTCGTCGTCGAAGCTGTTGCGTGCGTCGAAGAATTCTGGCTCGGGGTCGGATTCGGACTTGACGTCGTCAGTGGTCTCGGGTGGGTGGGTGTGGGCAGCAGGGTGATCGGTGGAGGCGGTGGGTTGGTCACTTGGCAACCCCGACACGGCACCCCGGATCCCGGTGGTCGCTGGTGGCGTCGTCCGGCCCGGCAAGGGGGCGGGTGGACGCTCGCCGGTGAAGGCCTCGACACGAACTACGACCATCCGGCGCACCTGGTCATCCGGTCCGGAAACGTCCTCAGGCAGAGCCGTGCCCCGAGACGTCGGGGCGGCGATCGTCACGAAGTCCGCAGGCATCGAATTCTGTTGGAGGGAGCGCTCGATCAGCGGCCTGATCGCGTCGATGACCGCCTGCGCCCGTTCCTGACCGATCGCGTCAGCTCCCCGGCTGAACCTCCCGCCGTTTCCACCGCCCTGGGCATGCAGAATCAATCCCGAGTGCCCAGCGTCGCGCCGACGCTCGGCTGCAGTGACAACTCGGGACACGAAATCTTCGATCTCGACATGCCACTGCCGTTGGTCGACCGCCGTGGCGCCCTCGCGGAAAGGCAGTCGCAGCGAGTCGCCCCGCAGGTCCGCCGACAAACTCGAGGCCGCCTGCCGAACCTCCCCAGACGAATCGGCCAATCCGGCCATATACGCAACCCACGCGTCGGGTTCGTCCTCACGGTGGAAATGTATCGATGTTCCGCTGCTGCCAAATGCGAGGGACGAGGTGTCGTCGTCGGGGGCCGGCCGGCCACCGATCGGGCCTTGCAGTACCGCGGGCGCATTTTCGTTCGGCAGATCGGGGTTGAAGTGCTCGTTCCTGACGACGGGTCCGTATTTGGGTGCCGAGGACTGCGATTCCGCGCCGGCGGCGCTGCTGTCTCCGTCCGGGGGAAGAATTTCCACTGCTGATGCAATGTTCTCCCGCCGGATGCCGCCGGGAAACGAGATCTCCTGCTGATAGTCAGACGGGCCGATGCAGACTGTTCTGTTGACGTCGAGCCCGCCCGGTGCGTCGATGGTGTAGCGGAATCTTCGTTGATTCGAATCAGGTTGCAAGTAACCGAGTTCGGGGTTGCGAGTCGTGGAGATGAAATCGAATACCTTGCTCAGACCGCGGGTGGCGGGGTTGATCGCGAAGCCCTCGGCGAAGATCACCTCGGGAGGGCGGGTGTCTTCCCGATACAGCAGATCGTTGTCATCACGGAAAATCAGGGCGCCATCGGGGTTGTCGATTGCGTAGCCACCGTGCACATCGGTCGGATCGACGGATGGGTCGAGTTGGGGGCTGGGCCGCGGAGGCATTGGCGGGTTCGCCGCCATATGCTCACGCAACGCCTCCCAGCTGTCAGCCAATCCAGGATGCAACGGCAATTCGGTCACCGTGTCGATCGGCACCCACCGATGTGAGCCTTCGTGGCTCGATTCGGCTCTCAGTGGGTATGGGGCGTCGCCGATCACGGTGGAGTACGTCCAGTCGATCCCGGGTGCGCGTGCGGTGACCAGGTTCGTGCGCACACGGAATCGGTTGCCTTGCAAGCCGGTTTCCTCGTGGGTTTCCCGGAGCGCGGCCTGTGCCGGGGTCTCGAGACGGCTGCGGGCGCCTCCGGGCAGGCCCCACGTGCCGCCTTGATCGGACCATTGCGCCCGACGCTGCAAGAGCACCACAGGGACACCGTCGGAGTTCCTGGCCCGCAACAGTAGGCCGGCCGCGCCGTAGCGACCCCAGTGCGGGATCCCGTCGGCGTCGACCACCCAGCCGTCGCCGTCATCATCCGCGGGGTTGTCGGTATGCGGCTGGTTCTCGAAGCGGATCTCGACCACCCGACGCCGCGCCTGGTCATCCGGCCCGGAGATGTCGTCGGTGAGTGTCGTGCCGCGAGACGTCGGGTCAGCGATCGTCACGAAGTCGGCAGGGATGTCTCTTTCGTGAAGTGCTCGCTCGATCTGTGGTCGTATCGCGTCGAGGGCCGCTTCCGCCCGATTCAGACCGATCGCGTGAGCTCCCCGGCTGAACATTCCGCCGTTTCCTCCGCCCTGCGCGTGCAGGACCAGACCCGTTTCTCCGGCGTCACGCCGACTTTCAGCTGCACTGACAACTCGAGACACGAATGCTTCGACCTCGGCATGCCGACGTCCATCGACCGACGTGGTGCCCTCGTCGAAACGCAGATGCAGCACGTCACCCCGCACGCCGGTCGACGACACCGAAGTATGTTCGATGGGAGGGTCGACGGTGGAAGGTCCAGCGGTCCCAGGATCCGATCCGACCACTTCGCCAGGCCCGCCCCACGTGCGCGGAGCTGAGGTGTCCGCACCGGTGGACTGCGTGTCGGGGGTGCCGGCGAACCAGTTGGTGACGGGGTTGTCGGGGCGGTCCAGGGTGGGGGGCCAGGCGGTGATGGTGCCGTGTTGGCCGTC
>NZ_JBSFPX010000201.1:0-12709 GCF_053588415.1 Mycobacterium sp. NPDC003449 | reverse complement strand
GCGACCGCAACCGCCTGACCCGTGAGTGGTTCCATTCCGGTCGCGCCAAGTACATCGTTGCCGGGCCCGGCGCCGATGAGTTCGAGGGCACCCTCGAACTGGGCTATCAGATCGGTTTCCCGTGGTCGCTGGGCGTCGGCATCAACTTCAGCTACACCACTCCCAACATCCTGATCGACGACGGCAACCTGTCCGGCCTCGACCCGTTCAACTCGGTCATCACCCCGAACCTGTTCCCCGGCGTCTCGATCTCGGCCGACCTGGGCAACGGCCCCGGCATCCAGGAAGTCGCCACCTTCTCGGTTGACGTCAAGGGTGCGAACGGTGGCGTGGCGGTCTCCAACGCCCACGGCACCGTGACCGGTGCGGCCGGCGGTGTGCTGCTGCGTCCCTTCGCCCGTCTGATCGCCTCGACCGGTGACAGCGTCACCACCTACGGCGAGCCCTGGAACATGAACTGAGGACATGAACGTCTAGCTCGTCCCAGGCAAGGAAACAGCCCCCGGATCCCGTCCGGGGGCTGTTTCTTCGCGTTCGGTGCCGGGGACTACTCGCGGGGGCTGCTGTGGGCGCCGGTGCTGTGGCTGCCGGTGTCGCCGTTGTTGGCCTCGGCGAGCAGATCGCGGATCTGGGTGAGCAGCTCCTGCTCGGTGGCATCGGGCTCCGGCGCGGGGCTGCGGTTACGCCACGCGTTGTAGGGCATCACGATGAGGAAGTAGACCACCAGGGCGATCAGCAGGAAGTTGATGATCGCCGAGAGCAGGATGTTCAGGTCGATGGCCTGCCCGCCGCCGATACCGATGCGCAGGATGCCGTAGTCGGACTCGCCGCCCGCGCCGATCCGGTTGATCAGCGGGGTGATGATGCTGTCGGTGAACTTGGTGACGAGTGCGGTGAACGCGGTGCCGATGACCACGGCGACTGCCAGGTCGACGATGTTGCCGCGCATCATGAATTCTTTGAAGCCTTTTAACATGCGAAGACCCTTTCCGCGGTTGACGGGTGAATTGGCCCAACAGGGCGAACATAACCGTTTTCGACACGCGGGAACCGGTTTCGGTCGTTAACTTCTTGGCGGCAGTTCGGTGACGCCCGGCAACGACGAGATCGCCGACGGGGTGCAGCTGAGCCGCCTGAAGCGGCCCGCTCAGTGAATGGTCAGGGTGAGGGCCTTGGCCAGGCTGGCCGCCGCCACGTCGTTGGCCGACCGGGCCGGCAACGCCACGAGGGCGACCCGCTCACTGCCGACGCCCTTGGGGCGTTCGGAGACCAGGACCACCACGGCGTCGGTGGCCACCACGATGGGCCGGGTCTGATCGGCCGGTGCCGCGGGCCCAGCGGGATCCTGGCGCACGGTCAGGACGTCCACGACATCCCCGGCCCGGATCATGTCCAGCAGCGCGGTGTCGGCCAATTGCAGCGGCACGATCCTGGCGTCGGGACCCGCGGCGGATTCGGCCAGCCGCGGCCCGAGCAGACGCACATCGGTGAGCACCTCGCCGCGCCGGGCCGGCCCGGCCAAGGTGGCGCCCACGACCGCCGAGACCTCGGTCTTGGCGCCGTCGGGCACGGTCGTGACGCTGCGGCTCTCCAGCCGGATGTCCTCGGCGGTCAGCTCGGCGCCCGGCGCCAGATCGCGTGCCGCCACCGCGATATCGGTGAAGTCACCGCGCGGGTCGGAGCGCACCGCGGCGATCCCGGCCAACACCACCAGGGCCGCCGCGGCGGCCCGGCGCGCGGCCACGGTGCGGCTCCAGTCGGGCCGCAGCGCTGCGGTGAGCCGGCGCAGGGCCGGCGGATTGAGGGATTCGGCCATGGCGCAACGCTATGCGCCCGAGCGCCCGGTCAGAACGGGGAAATCGCCGGCCTGTGGATAACCCGGTGGGTCAGCTGGAGGCGGCGGCCGCCGGAGCGGAGCTGCTCGACGACGAGCTGCTCGACGAGCTGTCCGAGGACGAGGACTTCTCCGCGGGCTTCGCCGGCTTGTCCGACTTCTCGGGCGAGCCGCCCTCGGAGCCCTTGGCCGAACCGTTGGACGAGCTCTTGGCGGACTCGCGGTTGTCGGTGCGGTAGAAACCGCTGCCCTTGAAGACCACGCCCACCGAGCCGAACAGCTTGCGCAGCTTGCCGGAGCACTTGGGGCAGCTGGTCAGCGCATCGTCGCTGAACGCCTGCACCGCGTCGAACCGATTGCCGCACTCGGTGCACGCGTAGGAATAGGTAGGCACGGAAAAACCTCCGAGTTGGTGAAAACTGTTAGCACTCTACCGGCTCAAGTGCTAGAACCGCTATGTGGGGCATGTCATTCCCGCGGGCCGCCGGCGCCGGCGCGCCGGACGGGGAGCACTGCTGGTGCTGGTGGTCCTGCTCGCGGTGGCGGCCGTGCTCGTCGTGGCCCGCACGCGCCCGCCGCCTGCCCCGTCCGCCGGCGCTCCGCTGTCCTCGGCCGGGCCGTCCGGCTACGAGCCCGCGCGGGCCCTGCTGGCCGGGCTGCCGGTCAAAGGCTGGGATCGGCATACCGACTACGCCCGCCACCGGTTCGGCGAGGTGTGGAGCGACGACGTGAGCGTCGAGTTCGGTCGCAACGGCTGCAACACCCGCGATGACATCCTGCGCCGCGACCTGGCCGACCTGGTGGTGCGGCCGGGCACCTGCTACGCCCAGAGCGGGGTGCTGCACGACCCCTACACCGGTGCCGCCATCGCCTTCGTCCGCGGCCCGAAGACCTCGGGTGCGGTGCAGATCGATCATCTGGTGTCGCTGTCGGACGCCTGGTACAAAGGCGCGCGTGAGTGGGATCCGCAGCGCCGCAAGGAGTTTGCCAACGATCCGGGAAATCTGCTCGCGGTGGGCGAAAAACCCAACTTCGACAAGGCATTCCGCGATGCCGCCGGCTGGCTGCCGCCCAACCCGGCCTTCCGCTGCGAGTTCGTGGCGCGCCAGGTGATCGTCAAAGACGCCTACCGGCTGTGGGTTTCGGCCAAGGAGAAGGATGCGATGGCGCGGGTGCTCGACGCCTGCTGACCGGGAGCGCCCTGCCGGTCGCCGAGGACGATGAGGGCGCCGACGGTCATGATCGGCCAGGCCCCGGACCGTGGCAGCACCACGGCGATCAGGCCGCCCCACACCACGATCGCCCAGCCCAGCCAGGCCGGTACCCGCTGCCCGTTTCGGGTCAGGCGCAGGATCAGTGCGCCGAGCAGACCGAAGGGCACCCCGAAGCTGCCGGGGCTGAACCAGAACGCCTCGGATGCGGCCAGCTGATCGGGCCGCGGTCTGAGCGTCAGCGTGTCGATCCACCCGTCGCGGTGAATCTGGGCCCAGGCGGAGCGGCGCGAGTCGGCGGCCTTCAGGACGTGGAAGATCGCCCCGACCACGGCCACGCGGCCACCCCACGCGGTAATGTTTCCGTTGTTCACATTAGGGGATGTTAATGACGTTCACATCTGGTCGCAAGACCTATCACCACGGCGATCTGCGCCGCACCCTGATCGCCGAGGCGCGGGCCCTGCTGGCCGACGGCGGGGCAGCCGGGGTGACGCTGCGGGCGGTCGGGTCGAGGGCGGGTGTCTCACCGGCGGCGTCCTACCGGCATTTCGCCGACAAGCAGGCCCTGCTGGCCGCCGTCGCCGCGGAAGGCTTCGACGACCTGACCCGCCGGGCCGCCGTGATCCGCGCCGATGGCCCGCCCGGCATCGCCACCCTGCACCGGATGACGTGTGTCTACATCGAGTTCGCGGTCGCCGAACCCGCGCTGTACCGGCTGATGCGGGGCCCGCAACTGTTCGACCGGGCCCGCCATCCCGAGCTCGCCGAGGCCGAGGACCGGTTGCGTCAACAGGCCGAGGGCGCGCTGTATGACGCCCGCGCTGCCGGTGAGATCGCCGATCTGCCCATCCACGACGTCGCGACCACGATTCACCTGATGATGCACGGGATCGCCGTGACGGCCGGCGAGCGACAGGTGGCCGATGCCGCGGCGCTGTCGGAGCGGGTGATGGCCGTCCTCGACGCCGGCCTGCGGCCCCGGTGAACCGGGCACCGCATTGATACCCAAAATGAAGTTTTTAATCCACTTTGTGAAATAGTGTTCCCGGTGTAGGCGATCCGGGAGCGTGAAGCATGGCCAAGCAGGCGAGCACGGGTGGGGTGCAGTCGATCGAACGGGGCTTCGAACTTCTGGAGATCATGGCTTCGGTCGGCGGTCCGATCGGGGTGAGCGAGCTATCGGACCGTTGCGGGCTGCCGATCCCCACCATTCATCGCCTCATCCGGACCCTGCTGAACAGCGGCTACGTGCGGCAGCTGCAGAACCGGCGGTATGCCCTTGGGCCACGGTTGATCCGCCTGGGTGAGAGCGCGACCCAGCAGTTCGGCCGGTCCTCGCGTACCCATCTGGCCGAGTTGGTCGAGAAGATCGGCGAAACGGCCAATATGGCGGTGTTGGACGTGAACATGGCGGTGTATGTCGCTCAGGTGCCCTCGGCGCACACCATGCGGATGTTCACCGAGGTGGGACGCCGCGTGTACCTCCATTGCACCGGTGTCGGCAAGGCGTTGCTCATGCAGATGCCCGACGACGCGGTGCGGGAGTTGCTGAACCGCGCCGGGATGCCTTCCTTCACCGAGACCACCATCACCGACGCCGACGCCATGATCGCCGAACTCGCCCGCAGCCGTGAACGCGGCTACGCGATCGACGAGGCCGAGCAGGAGATCGGCGTGCGGTGTTTCTCGGTACCGGTACCGAAAACGCCCAGCCTGACCGCGATTTCGATATCCGGCCCAGGGGGACGGGTCACCCTTGATGCGGTCGAACACGTCGTTCCGGTCCTGCAACGCGTCGCGCAGGAACTCAGCGCGGATTTCCAGCGCGAACCGCGGTAGCGATCACCCGCCCGTCCAGATCGGTTTCTGCTTGGTCAGGAACGCCTCCACACCGATCTTGAAGTCGTCACTGCCATAACACTTCTCGACCAGATCATCCCCGTCGGGCAGATTCGCGGCGAGCAACCTGCGGGCGCTTTCCTTGACCACCCGCATGGTCAGCGGGGCATTGTCCGAGAGTGTCGAGACCAGTGCGCCGACCCGGGTTTCGAGTTCGTCGGGCTCGGCGATCTCGGTGACGAATCCGCATTCGTGTGCCTCTCCGGCGTCGATGATCTCCGCGAGCATCAGCATGCGTTTGGCCCGGTTTAGCCCGAATGCGGAGATCACCCGGGCGGTGTTGGACATCGACAGGCAGTTGCCGAGAGTGCGGGCGATCGGAACCCCGAACCGGGCGGTCGGCGTGGCGACGCGGAAATCGCAGGCCGCGGCGATCGCGAGGCCCCCGCCCATCGTCGCCCCGTTCAGGATCGCGATGGTCGGCACCGGCAGTCGTTCGACCTCACCGACCCTGGCGTCGATCACCTTCTCGTAGGCGAGTCCGTCCTTGCCGCCGTCGAAGGCACGGAATTGTTCGATGTCGGTGCCCGCGATGAACGCCTTGTCGCCGGCACCGCGCAGGGTCAGGACCCGGACGTCGGGGTTGTCCGCCACGTCCTTGCAGACGTCGCCGAGCGCGCCATACATCTCCCAGGTCATGGCGTTGCGCGCCTCGGGTCGGTCGAAGATGACCGACCCGACACCGTTGTGGACCGAAAAGTGCACGGTGCCGCTCATCCGCCGAACGCTCCCCGACTCCTGAGATCGTCGATTTCCGCGGCGCCGAAGCCGATCTCGGCAACCACGCTGTCGGTATGTTCGCCGAGCAGCGGTGGATGCCTGCGGATCTGCTGTGGTGTGCCCGTCAACTTCACCGGGAAGCCGATGTTGGGCACGGTGCCCTCGATCGGATGGGGGATCTCGATGCGCATCTCCCGGTGCCGACCGTGCTCGCTCTCGAACGCCTCCGGATAGGTGCTCATCCTGCCCGCCGGGATGCCCACCGCCAGCAGTTCGGCGACCCATTCCCCCGAGGTCTTGGTGGCGAAGGTCTCCTCGAGCGCCGCGATCAGTGCTTCGCGGTGTTTCAGGCGGCCGGGATTGTCGCTGAAGCGCTCGTCGGCGAGCAGGTCCGGCCTGCCGATCTGCTCGCACAGTTGGATCCAGAGCTTGTCGTTGGTCGCACCCATGACGAAGTAGCCGTCCTCGGCCTTGACGGCCTGGTACGGCGCGCTCATCTTGTTCGAGGTGCCGACCGGTGTCGGAACCTTGCCGGTACCCCAGTACTCCGAGGTGTCCCATATCGAAAAGGCCAGCGCCGCTTCGAAGAGGGATGCATCGATGTACTGCCCCTGGCCGCTGTTGCGGCGACCGATATACGCGCTGAGGATCGCATAGGTCGCGAACAGGGCACAGCCGATATCGGCCACCGGGACCCCGGCCTTCACCGGTGGCATACCGGGATGGCCGGTGACGCTCATGACCCCCGACATCGCCTGGGCCATCAGATCGAAGCCGGGCCGGTCCGCCCACGGCCCGGTCTGACCGAACCCCGAGATCGAGGCGTAGATCAGCTCGGGATTGACCCCTTTCAGCGTCTCGTAGTCGACGCCCAGCTTTTTCACCACCCCGGGGCGGTAGTTCTCGACCAGGATGTCGGCGGTCTCGACGAGCTTGTGGAACACCTCGCGGCCCGCGGTGGTCTTGAGGTTGAGCGTCACGCTGCGCTTGTTGCGGTTCATGTTGAGGAAGCCCATGCTGTCGGGCCCCTTCATCTTGAAGCCCATCGACGAACGCGTCTGATCGCCTTGTGGGGGCTCGATTTTGACGACATCCGCGCCCAGGTCGGCGAGCAGCATGGTGGCGTACGGGCCGGCCATGACCTGGCTGAAGTCCAGGACCCGGACGCCACTGAGGGGAAGGCTGGTAGGCATCCGGTCTCAGCTCCACCCGGGAAGGATGAAGATCAACCAGGTGAGGATCGGGGCGATCAGGACCATGGAGAATCCCCAGATGTTGAGCTGACGGAAGATCTTGTCGCGCTCATCGTCGGTCGAGCTGGCCACCACCAGGGCACCGGAGGTGGAGAACGGGCTGGAGTCGACCACCGATGCGGAGATGGCCAGCGCGATGATCATCGACACCGGGCCGATCTGGCCCGACAGCAGGAACGGGACCGCCATCGGGATCAGCGCCCCCAGAATGCCGGTGGTGGAGGCGAACGCCGACACCAGGGCGGCGATCAGGCAGATCAGGAATGCCGACAACAGTGGAACGCCGATGTCGGCGACCCCGTTGCCCAGCCAGTCGATGGTGCCGATCCGGTCCATCATCGAGACATAGGTGACGATGCCGCAGATCAACAGCACTGTGGGCCAGGCGATCTTGTTGATCGCCCCCTTGTTGATCTTGGGTGAGAACAGCGAGACCACGACCGCGACCAGCAGCGAGGTGAAGCCCACGTCCGCACCGAAGAACAGCACCGAGACCGCCAGGGCGGCGATTCCGCCGAGGGTGATGATGCGGGCCCGGTCGAGCGCGACCTCGGCCACCGTGGCGGTTCCGCTGGGGGCGGGCGCGGTTTTGACGGCGGTCGCCGTCGGGCCGGTCCCGCCGCCCGGTCCGGGCGGTGTACCGGTCGGGGAGCCGCCGCCACTGCCAACACTGCCGTTGTCGCCGTTGCGAATCGCGATCCCGTCGCCGCGGTCGACCATGCCGAAGAGCCGTCGCCCGCCGAAGAGGAAGAACACCACGACACCGAGCGCGATGTTGAACACCGCGGTGCAGGCGAACAGCAGCAGGGGATTGCCGGGCAGGTCGTTGCGCACGACGACACCGTTGACGATTCCGCCGAAGATGCTCAACGGTGAGAATCCGCCGGCGCTGGCGCCGTTGATGACCATCAGACCCATGAGCACCGTGCGGATGCCGTAGCGCCGCGCGAAGCCCATCGCGATCGGCGCGATGATCGCGACGGATCCGGGTACGACGGCGCCGACCGCGGTGAGGGCGCCGGTGACGAAGAACATCACCCAGGGAATCAGCGCGACGCGGCCGCCGACGGATCTGACCGCTTTCTCGACGATGTAATCGACCGTCCCGTTGTCGGCCGCGAGTGCGAACAGATAGGTGATACCCACCAGAATCATGAAGAGATCGGCGGGAAATCCGCCGAGAATCGCGTCCAGATCCTCGCCGAGCACGAACGTGCCCACCAGATATGTCGCGATCAATGCCAGCGCTCCCATATGGACCGGAAGCACCGTCGCGATCAAGAAGACCGCCACCAGTACCAGTATCGAGATCAGCTCATGTGACACGGGCCCGTCCTGTCAGAGATCGGATAGTGAAACTGCCGATGACAGAAGAATTTCCGCATTACGGAAATATTCTTCCGTCGAACAGAACATTCCACAGTGGAACGCACCGCGTCAAGGGTTGATCGTGATGTGGGACACAACGATCACGCCGATGTGAGCTCCGTCTGGACGGTAGGCAAATGTATCCCTATTATCGACTAGCGAGAGAGCTTTTCCGCATCGTGACAGTTTGTGCGATCTGTGGGGTCGCGCGAATCGAAAGGACGAGTGATGGGCCGTCATTTCCTGCAGATTCCCGGACCGACGAACTGCCCCGACGAGGTGCTGCGCGCGATGGCGGCGCCGACGATCGATCACCGCGGCCCGCGGTTCCAGGCGATGGGCAAACGCCTGCTCGAACAGATCAAACCCGTCTTCGGCACCACCAACCCGGTGGTGATCTACGGGGCGTCCGGCACCGGCGCCTGGGAGGCCGCACTGGTCAACACCCTGAGCCCCGGCGACCGGGTGCTCTGCTTCGAGACCGGACATTTCGCCACCCTGTGGCGCGCGATGGCCGAGGAACTCGGCCTGACCGTCGACTTCGTCCCCGGCGACTGGCGCCACGGCGTCGACCCCGCCCTGGTCGCGGAAAAGCTGCAGGCCGACCGCAACCACGAGATCAAGGCGGTGTGCTGTGTGCACAACGAAACCTCGACCGGGGTGACGAGCCGGATCGCCGAGGTACGCGCGGCCATGGACGCCGCGGCGCACCCCGCGCTGCTGCTGGTGGACACCATCTCCTCATTGGGATCCATCGACTACCGCCACGACGAGTGGAAGGTCGACGTGACGGTTTCCGGATCGCAGAAAGGCCTGATGCTGCCACCGGGCCTGAGCTTCAACGCCGTGTCGGACAAGGCCCTTGAGGCCCACAAATCGTCGAAACTGCCCAAATCGTATTGGGATTGGACTCCCATCCTGGCTGCCAATGCCAACGGGTTCTGGCCGTACACGCCGGCGACCAATCTGCTCTACGGACTCGAAGTCGCCCTGCAGATGCTCTACGACGAGGGCCTGCCCCAGGTGTTCGCCCGGCACCAGCGGCACGCCGCAGCCACCCGGGCGGCGGTGCGGGCGTGGGGACTTGAGGTGCTCTGCCTCGACGAACGTGAGCATTCCGGATCGCTGACCGCGGTGCTGGTGCCCGAGAACGTCGACGCCGATCAGATCCGCTCGATCATCCTGGACCGGTTCGACATGTCCCTGGGGACCGGGCTGTCCAAACTCGCGGGCCGGGTCTTCCGCATCGGCCACCTGGGTCACTTCAACGACCTCACCCTGGTCGGGACCCTCGGTGGCGTCCAGATGGGGCTCAACCTCGCCGGGGTCCCGATCAAACAGGACGGCATCATGGCGGCCCTGGAACTGCTCGAGAAGTAGGTAGCGTAAGGCGAAGCGAGGCAACGCAAATGGCCATCAGCGAGGTCCAGCCACCAAGGGCGGAATCGGCGACACTGATCGAGAGGTTGACGGCCGCCCTCGACGGCGAGGTCGCCGCGGACGCCTACTCGCGCCACCTGTTCTCCCGGGACGCGAGTATGTACTCCATCGAACCCGTATGCGTCGTGTTCCCCAAACACACCGCCGACGTCGCCGCCACGGTACGAATCGCGGCGGCGCACGGGTTGAGCGTGACGGCCAGGGGCGCGGGCACCAGCCTGGCCGGCCAGACGATCGGCGCGGGCATCGTCATCGACTGCTCCCGGCATATGCGCGAGATCATCGACATCGATCCCGAGCGCCGGGTGGCCCGGGTACAGGTGGGTGTGGTCCAGGATGATCTCAACGACGCCGCGGCGCCCTACGGCCTGATGTTCGGACCCGACACCTCGACGAGTAACCGCGCCACCATCGGCGGCATGCTCGGCAACAATTCCGCCGGGAGCGGTTCGCTGCGTTTCGGTATGACGATCGACCACATCCGCGAGATGGACGTCGTGCTCTCCGACGGCTCCCTGGCGCATTTCGGGCCGGTGGACGAGGACGAACGCAGCGCCCGTGCGGCGCCGTCGACGCTGGAAGGTGCGCTGTATCGCGATCTGCCCAGGCTGGTGGAGAAGAACGCCGAGGCGATAGCGACCGGTTTCCCGCCGTTCTGGCGGCGGGCCGGTGGCTACCGCCTGGACCGGCTCGCCGATACCTCGGGGCCGTTCGACCTGGCCAAGTTCGTGGTCGGCAGCGAGGGCACCTTGGTGATCGCCACCGAAGTAGAGGTCGACCTGGTCCCCAAACCGGGCCATACGGTCTATGCGGTAGGGCATTTCGGCACCACCCAGCAGGCCATCGAAGCCACCACCGACGCGTTGTCGTGTGACCCCGCGCAGGTGGAGCTGATGGACAAGACCATTCTGGACCTGTCCCGGCAGCGGATCGACTTCGCCGGGCTGGGGGAGGTGCTGGTCGGTGATCCCGCGGCGCTGCTGTTCGTCTCGTTCGCCGGCGACGACCACGACAAGGTGCTGCACGATCTCGACGCCCTGATCGACCTGTGGCAGCGTAATGGCCACGGCTATCACACCCTGCGGCTGGAAACCAAAGAGCAGCAGAAGGATCTGCTGAAGGTCCGCAAGTCGAGCCTCGGCCTGCTGATGGCGGCCAGCGAGGGCTCGAACCGGCCGCTGGCCTTCATCGAGGACACCGCCGTACCGCCGGAGGTGTTGGCCGAGTACACCGCCCGGTTCGCCGAGATCCTCGACGAATATCAGATGAACGCGGGTTTCTACGGCCACTGTTCGGTGGGCTGCCTGCACATCCGCCCGTTCGTCGACCTCGCCAAACCCGAGGAGATCGTCCGGATGCGGGCCGTCGCCGAACGCATCAAGGACCTCGTCACCGAATTCGGCGGAGCGAACTCCAGCGAGCACGGCGACGGACTGGCCCGAAGCGAGTTCAACCGGGAGATCTTCGGCGACGAGCTGTACGAGGCGATGCGCGATGTGAAGCGGCTGTTCGACCCCGACCAGCGGATGAACCCGGGCAAGATCGTCGATGCCCCGTCGATGACGGACAACCTGCGCGACGCCAAACTGGCTCCGGCGCCGCTGCTTCGGACCCGGCTGGACTTCGAGGTTCTCGGCGGCATGCGGGGCGCCGCCGACCGGTGCATGAACATCGGCCAGTGCCGCAAGAGCACCACGGGGGTGATGTGCCCGTCCTACATCGCCACCCGCGAGGAGGAACACGCCACCAGTGGATGAGGTGGTGGATGAGGATGCAGATGCCGACGGTGACACCGCCGATGGTGACGTACTGCACGGGTGGTCCTTAGCGGATGTGGGCCGTGGCGATGACGGCGAGGGTGATGGCGGCGGAGGCGGTGACGAGGGCGGTGAGTACGGTCCGGGCGGTCGCGGTGGAGGCGCGGCGGGGCCAGATGGTGACGGCGAGTGCGGCGGCCATGGCGACGGCGACGAGCAGGGCGGCGGCGGTCGTCACGACGCGGTCCGCTTCAGCTCGCGGTTGATGAGCCGGACCACGGTCTCCCGGGGGACCTGCTTCCCGTGGACAGCCTGGACAGCGGCCAGGGTCTCCTCCCTGTCCAGCCCGTCCCGGACTGCCTTGTTGACCGTGTCCGTGATGGTTGGGACAGCGGGGCGCAGGGGGCGGACTGTGTCGTCTGACCTGCTGTCCAGCACTGTCCGGACGGCGTCCGGGGTGACGGTGATGCCGTGCTTGGCGAGGTGGGCGGTGATCTCCTCGGCGGTCGCGTCCGGGAGCGAAGTGGCGCGGGCGAGGATCATCTTTCGTGCCGGGCCGGACAGGCTGTCCTGCTGTCCGGGGTCCTCGCCCTGGTCCGTGTCCGGGCTGCCCTGGTCCGGGTGTCCGGACGAGGCCAGCAAGGCGGCGTGCTGTGCCTCGACACGCGCCAACTGCCGCAGCTCGCCAGAGAGAGCCAGCCGGGCACCGACCTCGCCTCGCCGCTGGAGCAGCCACTGTTGCGTCCGACTGTCGAGCGGCCGGGCGGTGTGCCGCATCACGAGCGTCCAGAAGCCCTTGGCCAGAGCCGAGATGACCGCGCCGACGATGCCGGCTGCCTCGGCTCCGGTGACGAAGCCGTGGACGATGACCGCGGCCATGGCGATCCCGAGGGCGATGTGCCCGGCGATGCGGGGCGCGCGGGCCCGGTCGGCGTCGTAGCGGGCGAGCCATTCCAGGGCCATGCAGCCGACCCACGGGGCGTCGTAGCCGACGGCGACCGGGTAGGCGACGAACGCCGGGACGGTGTTGGACAGGAGGTCGCCGACGTTGGCGGTGGTCCAGGCGACGGACGCGGCGACGAACGCGGCGGCGCCGGCCTGGACGCCGGTGAGGACGGTGTGGTCCCAGTCGCGGGGCGGCACGGGGACGGTGACGTTGTACTCCTCGTCGACCATGCGGGTGTCGCCGTTGACGGTGTGAGGGACCTTGCGGGTGCGCGGCTC
>NZ_JBSFPX010000200.1:0-12943 GCF_053588415.1 Mycobacterium sp. NPDC003449 | reverse complement strand
CGCCGGCGCCGCGCTGTTACCCGAATTCGGGCCGGAGCCATCCGATCTCGTGTTGTCGCGATGGCACGGGCTGGGATGCACCAGTCCCGGCATTACTCACTGTATTTGGCGTTGCAGCTCAAGGCCCGCTACGAGGGCCTGCAGACGCCGGTGTACGGATTGCAGGAGGTCCATCACCTGAGCTGACGGCATACGATATGGCGCCCCGAACGTGATACCCCCCATGCCGTTCGGGGCGCCTGCGTGCCCGGGCTTGATATACAGCAGTGGTGCGTCGATGGATCTGGGTTCTGAGCGCTCTGCTGGTGGTGGTCCTGGCGAGCGCGGCGGCCGGCTACCGGTTGACCAACGCCAGGAGCTTCCAACTGGCCGGCACGTTGGTGAACCGGGTGGACACCGTCGAGAAGGTGGTCGCCCTGACCCTTGACGATGGACCGACCGAGTACACCCCCGAGGTGCTGCGAATCCTCGCCGACGCCGATGTGCCCGCCACGTTCTACCTGACCGGCCGCGAACTCGACGCCGCCCCGGCACAGGGCGCCGCGATCGCCGGGGCCGGGCACGAGATCGGCAACCACAGCTTCTCGCACCGGCGGATGGTGTTCATGTCACCGCGAACCGTGGCCGACGAGATCGATCGCACCGACGCCGCGATCCGGGCGACCGGCTACCGGGGAGCGATCACGTTCCGGCCGCCCTACGGCAAGAAGCTGTGGGTGCTGCCGCACTATCTTGCCGAACACGAACGGGTTTCGGTGACCTGGGATGTGGAGCCGGATTCGGCGGCCGAACCGGACGTCGACACGATCGTCTCCGAAACCGTCGATGCGGTGCGGCCCGGCTCGATCATTCTGCTGCACGCCATGTACCGTGGGCGCGCGGCGTCCAGGGCCGCCATCCCCCGCATCGTCGACGAATTACGTTCTGCTGGATACCGGTTCGTCACGGTCTCGGAATTGGCCGGGGCGCATGGCTGAGCTGCTGCACGGGCTGGCACCGATCGCCGGCACACAGGCGCGGAGGCTGATCCTCGGCAACATGCCCAGCGTGATGTCGCTGGCCTCCGGGGAGTACTACGGGAACCCGCGTAATGCGTTCTGGCGGATCACCGGTGAGATTTTCGGCTTCGACGCCGACGCTCGGTATCCGCGACGGGTGGGTGCGCTGACCGACGGCGGCATCGCGGTCTGGGATGTGCTGGCGTCCTGCCGCCGGGCCGGAAGCCTGGATTCCGCTGTGGAGCGGGACAGCATGGTGCCCAATGACTTCGCCGCATTCTTCGACAGCCACCGCCGGATCGAACGCGTGATCTTCAACGGCGCCGCGGCCGAGGCCAATTACCTGCAGTTGGTCGGTGCCCCGCCTCTTTCCAGCGTGCGGGCACCGTCCACCAGCCCGGCGCAGACCATGCGGTACGCCGACAAGCTTGCCGCCTGGCGGTCCGCGCTCGAGGCCTGAGGGCGTTCTGAGCGGTCTCACGCCCCGTGTTCGGCCGAGTACTCGCCCGGCGTCCGGCCCAGCATGGAGCGGAAGTCGTTGATGAAATGCGCCTGGTCGTACCAGCCCAGCCGGACCGCCAGATCGGCGAAGTCGACACCGGGGCGGCTTTCGATCTCCAAGGCCGCCTGCTGCAGGCGGTACCGGCACAGCACCCATTTCACCGGCACGCCGACATATCGGCGGAACACCCGCTGCGTAGTGCGCACGCTCCACGGCGAATGGGCCATGACCTGCTCCACCCGGTGCAGGGCGGCATCGTCGGCCATCCGATCGATCAGCGGGGTCAGCTGCCGGTACGTCTCGTCCACCGGCCCCGCGTAGGCACCGATCGCGTCGTCCAGGCGCCGGCTCACCTCTGCCACATCGGTGCCGAGATAGATTGGAGTACCGAATAATTCGTCGTCGACCGGGACGACCCGGCCGGTCATCGCGGAGGCATCCCCACCGAAGCGTGCCGTGACGCCGCCCGGCCGGAACCGGGCGCCCACCACCACGCCCCGTCCACTGATAGTGGTCCGGAACACCCGCTGCACCACCCCGTGCAGCAGGGTGTTCGGCAGCCGATGACCGTGCCGGACAACGTCATCGCCCCATTCCCTGGTGATGTGCATGGCCGGAAAGGTGATCACGGCGCTGTCGAACGGCGGCTGGTCGCGCCGGTCCCAACTGACCGACCAGAAGTGCTCGACGAACCGTGCGGCCTCCTCGGACGGCGCCCACCGGGCCAGGTCGAATGCCGTGGCGCTGGCGGCGCGCCCGACCACGCCGCGCTCCGCCACGGTGTGCCCTGACGCATTTTTCCAAGCCACCACGGGGTCAAGGTTACGAAACTGGCGGGGATGAGCATCAAACCCATTCCCGAGGGCTACACCAGCCTGACTCCGTTCATCTGCGTGGCCGGCGCCGCCGATGCGATCGGCTTCTACCAGACGGTATTCGGCGCGACGGTCGTCGAGCGGATGGACGGTCCCGACGGCGCCGTCGCGCATGCCGAGCTGGATTTCGGGTCGGGCCGGCTGCAGCTCGGTGACCCGCAAGAGGCCTTCGACATCGCGGCTCCCGATCCGGCCGCGGCCGCGACACATTCGTTGGGTCTGTACTGCCCCGACGTGGACGCCGTCGTAGCACGTGCGGAGCAGGCCGGCGCCACGGTCCGCGAACCCGCACAGACCTTCGTCACCGGCGACCGGTTCGCCTCGATCGTCGACCCGTTCGGGCAGCGCTGGACGGTGATGACCCGGGTCGAGAACCTGTCCGCCGAGGAGCGGGAGCGTCGCGTGGCCGAGTGGGCGACCCAGAACGCCTAATCGGCCACCCGGCGCGCGCCGCCGAGGAAGAGCTCGACGACAGCCTCGACGGCCGCCTCGGGAGTCAGCGTGCCCCCGACGGTCAGCCACAGCGCCCGTTCAACCAGCGCGGTGAACATCTCGAACAACATGTCGGCGGCAATGTCGTTGCGCAGCAACCCCTCCCGGATGCCGCGGTCGATCACCGCACGCACCGGCCGGATCACCCGGTCCTTGGCCTCCGGATCCGGATCCTCCTCGAGCTGGCCGAGCAGTGCCGCGTATTTGGCCCCGGTCCGCAGAAAGATGCCGGTGACTCTCGAGATGGCCCGTTCGGCGGGGACGGTGTCCAGGTCGGCGGCATCGAATGCGTCGGCCAGTTCGGCGGTGCCGGCCTCGGCCGCGCCGTGCAGCAGCGCTTCACGGGTCGGGAAGTGGCGGTACAGCGTCGCGCGTCCCACTCCGGCCTCGTCGGCGATATCGGCCATCGGGGCATCGGCGCGCCGGCCCAGCACCCGTGCCGCGGCGTCGAGAATCGTCGCCCGGGTCCGCTCGGTCGCCGCGTCAGACTTCACCACGCAGATAGCATAGCGTCTCATTGCGAGACAACTTCGTCTCACACTGATGTACTGTCGTCTCATGACTTCGCGTGAGCTGGGCCGCACCGGTTTTGCCGTATCTCCCATCGGCCTTGGCTGTATGCAGCTGTCCGGCGCCGGCCGCGGCCTTGCCACCAGGATGTTCCCGGCGCAGCCCGAGCAGCAGACCGACCAGATCATCAAGGCGGCGGTGGACGGTGGCATCACCTGGTTCGACACCGCCGAGATATACGGCCGCGGCGGATCGGAACGGGCGCTCAGCGGCGGACTGGTCCGCGCCGGGATCCGGCCGGGCGACGTCACGGTGGCCACCAAGTGGAATCCGGTCGGCCGGACCGCGCGCAGCGTCGCGCGCAGCATCGACGCCCGGTTACACGCGCTCGACCCGTTCCCGGTGGACCTGCACCAGATTCACCTGGGCGCCGGCGGGCTGTCCCCCATCCGGGCACAGGTCAAGGCCATGGGTCGGCTGGCCAACGCCCACGAGATCGGCGCCGTCGGCGTCAGCAACTTCTCCGCACGGCAGATGGAGCGCGCCCACTCGACGCTCGAACGGCAGGGCCTCGCACTGGCCAGCAACCAGGTGCAGATCAGCCTGCTGCACCGCGACATCGAGACCAACGGAGTGCTGGACACCGCGCGCCGCCTCGGCATCACCCTGATCGCGTATTCGCCGCTGCGGGAAGGCATTCTGACCGGCAAGTTCCACGATGACCGCAGCCTGCTCGACCGGGTACCCCGGCTGCGCCGCACCATCATGGGCCTCAACCCCCAGAACATCGACCGCTCGGCACCGTTGATCGAGGGACTGCGCGACCTCGCCGCCACCCACGACGCCACCGTCAGCCAGATCGCCCTCTCCTGGGTGGTCACGCATTACGGCGACACCGTCGTCGCCATCCCCGGCGCGTCGAAACCGCAGCACGCCGCCGAAGCCGCCGCCGCCATGCGCGTCGAACTCTCACCCGAGGAGACCACCGGCCTGGCCGAACTGGCCGCTTCGCTGAGCGGCTAGGTTGGCGGAATGTCATGTGTGTTCTGCGCGATCGTCGCGGGTGAGGCTCCCGCCATCCGCATTTACGAGGATCAGGATTTTCTGGCCTTCCTCGACATCCGGCCGTTCACCAGGGGGCACACGCTGGTGATCCCGAAGAAGCACAGCGTCGACCTGACCGACACCCCGCCGGCCACCGTCGCCGAGCTGGCCACCATCGGCCAGCGCATCGCGCGGGCCGCCCGCGAGTCCGGGTTGCATGCCGACGGCAACAACATCGCCATCAACGACGGCAAGGCGGCCTTCCAGAGCGTGTTCCACATTCACCTGCACGTACTGCCGCGGCGCAGCGGCGACAAACTGTCGTTCGCCAAGGGCGTGCTGGTGCGTCGCGATCCGGACCGCGAGGAATCCGGCAGGCTGCTACGTGCCGCCCTGGCGCAACTCGATGCGGCCGAGCAGGATTGACCCATGGGCATGCCGTGGTGGGAACGCTATATCGGGCTTCCGATGCTGATGGTGCACGACAGGATCTACAAAGCGTCCAACGGCCGGATCGGACACACGATCCCCGGCGGCCCGTCGGCGCTGATCCTGCACACCGTCGGCGCCAAAACCGGTCAGCAGCGCGCCAATTCACTGACCTACGCCCGCGACGGCGCCAACTACCTCGTCGTCGCGTCGAAAGGCGGTGAGCCGACGGCGCCCGGCTGGTACCACAATCTCAAGGCCAATCCGCAGGTGGAGATCAACGTCGGCCCGAAACGGTTCGCCGTCACGGCCACACCGGTGCGGCCCGACGATCCGGAGTATCCGCGGCTGTGGCGGCTGGTGAACGATATGAAGGGCAACAAGGACCGCTACATCGGATACCAGAAGCGGACGACGCGGCCCATTCCGGTGATCGTGCTGGCCCCGCGATAGCATGGCCTGGTCGGGGTGATATTCAGCCAAGGTCACCGAACGGGTTCCTGATGTATATGAAGCGGCTGGTCGTGAGCGCGGCCATTGCGGCTGTCGTGACTGTGGGTATTGCACCCGTCGTCCCGGGTACTGCCCATGCCTCACCGTGCCCACCCGGCGCCGACTGTGGCGGCGGGCCCAAACCCCCGAAGCCACCGAAAGGTGGCGGCGGAGGGGGTGGCGGCGGCGCGAAGGCGCCCAAGGCGCCCAAGATCGAGGCGCCTAAAGCACCCAAGGTCGACCTCCCCAAGGCACCCAAGGTCGGCGCACCCAAGATCGACGTGCCCAAAGCGCCGAAAATCGACGCACCCAAGATCGACGTGCCCAAGGCACCGAAGATCGACGCACCCAAAGTCGACCTCCCCAAGGCACCCAAGATCGACCTCCCCAAGGCACCCAAGATCGACCTGCCGAAGGCTCCCAAGGTCGACCTCCCCGGCCCCGACCGGATACCGGGGACGCTGCGCGGCGATTTCCGGCCGCCGAAACTACCCAAACCGGATGTCAAAGTCGGGCTCAAGCTGCCCGGCCGGATCGCCGCCGACACCAGGGGTGGCTTCCGGGTGAATCTGCATCCGCCCAAGAAGCCCGGCGACTTCAAGCTGGACTTCCGCTGGAAGGGTCGCCCGGCCGCCGACTTCCGGGCGAAGTTCCGCTTCGACCCGCTTCGCCCCCGCGGCGACATCAAGGTGGACTTCCGCTGGAAGGGCCGTCCGCCCGCGGACTTCCGCCCGAAGTTCCGCGTTCACTTCCGCGCACCGGGCCGCCCGGCCGCCGACCTCCGGCTGAGCCTGCGGCTGATCGCACCGCTGGACTTCCGGCTGGATCTGCGGGGACTGCGCATCCACCTGGCACCCCCGCCCTGGCGTGGTGGCCCGGCGCCGTGGGGATACGGCGCGGCTCCGTGGGGTTGGGGACCGCCGCCACCGCCGGCCTGGTACGGGCCGCTGCCACCGCGGTACGGGCCGCCGCCACCGCCGTTCGACTACTGGGGCTACCGCGTCGTGCCGATCTGGGACCCCGGATTCGATCAGTGGGGCGTCTGGCTGTTCGGCCTATGGATCCCGCTGGTGCCGTAGCCCGGCCGACGAGTGCGCACCGTCGGCGCTGGTAACGCCACGGCGGAAAATCCGGCCCGCGGCCGCCACAGCGTTACAAACGCGGTTACCCCGCTACCACTGCACGCCGAGCGCCTGACACACCGAGAGCGGGCCACCGTAGGCCACGATGCTGTCGGTCCAGGCGGCCTCGTCGTAGGGGGTGCCCGGTCCGGGACGCACACTCGCCACGAACAGCTGCATATCGTCGATGTAGCGCTGTAATGCCCGGGTCATGAACCGGGGCGGGGCGGCGTGCGCGTCGAGCACCTCCTGGGTCCGGCGTGCCCAGTCCTGGGTGTCGGTGACGAAGCCCGGCAGTGCCGCGGTCTGCTCGGGAGAGCCGGGATCGCCGCTGCCAAGGAACCCGTTGCTGCGGTCGTCGTTCTCTTTCATCAGCGGCGCTATGGCCTGGCACAGCTCCCGGTCGGCGTCGGTGGCCGGCACGGTGGGCGCCTCGGCGTTGGTGGCCTGCGCCCGCTCACCGGCATCGGGTTTCTGCCCCAGCGATACCAGGGCGATCACCAGTGCGGCGACCGCGAGGACCAGCGCCAACACGACGCCGATCGGCACGAGCCTGCCACGCGGGGAGACGGTGGGCGGCGGAGCAGACGGAAAACGGGGTGGCGGCGGGCCGCCTGCCATCGGGGGGCGAGTCACCGGCTCAGCCTAGAAGAGCTCCTTGGCCAGCAGCTCCAGGGTGGTGTCGCGGGCCGTCGCCTCGGCCGGGTCGGCACCGCGGCGGGCGGAGGCGACCGGGTTGACCATGACCTCGTCGACCCCGAACTCCTCGGCCAGTGCCCGCACCTGTTCGGCAGCCTCGGTGGGCGAGCCCAGCACGGCGCGTTGCAACCCCGAGGCGACGACTGCCTGGGCCTGCGGGGTCATGGTGGTCGCCTCGGCGTCCTCGACCAGGTCGAGCGGGCCGAGCGGCTGGCCGGTGCGCAGCCGCCCCATCATCTGCAGCTGCGGCAGCAGCAGGGCCTTGGCCTCCTCGGTGGTCTCGGCCACCGACGCGTTGACGGTCAGGAAGGTCACCGGCTCGGACGCCAGGTCGCTGGGGACGAACTCGTCGCGGTACACCGCGAGGGCCTCGGCGGTGCCGTGCCCGGAGAAATGGTGGGCGAACACATACGGCAGACCCTTGGCCGCGGCCAGGTGCGCCGAGTACATCGACGAGCCGAGCAGCCACATCCGCGGTTCGGTGGCCGCCGACGGGGTGGCCTTGAGGACGTAGTTCTCCCGCAGCAGATCGCGCGGCAGCGGCACCCGGACCCCGCGCTCCCCCATCAGCGCCACCACATCGTCGAGGTACTGCGGGAAGGCCTCGATGTCCCGGTCGTCACGGCCCGCGGCCCCGCGCAGGGCCAGCGAGGTCACCGGATCCGAGCCGGGCGCGCGGCCGATGCCCAGGTCGATCCGCCCCGGATGGGCCGCCTCCAGCAGGGCGAACTGTTCGGCCACCGCCAGCGGTGCGTGGTTGGGCAGCATGACCCCGCCCGAACCCAGCCGCAGCTGCGCGGTGTGCGCCGCCAGATGCGCGATGAGCACCGGCGGGCTGGTGGCCGCGACGGCCGGCATGTTGTGGTGCTCGGCGATCCAGTAGCGGGTGTATCCCAGCCGGTCCGCGGTCTGCGCGAGATGGGTCGTGGCCGTCAGGGCATCGGCGGTGGACTGGTCGGTGCGCACCGGGACGAGGTCGAGGACAGAGAGCCGCATGACAGCGTCAACGTCACGACCCGCCGGGTTCGTTCCCGATCCGCTTCGCGGTGGCGAAGATGTCGTCGAGCATCGGCTCGGTGAGTCTGCCGGTGAAGGTGTTCTGTTGGCTGGGGTGAAAGCAGCCGAGCAGCGTCACCGTGCCGAACTCGGTGTCCAGCGGCACGGCCGCGCCGTGGCCGAACTTGGGCGCCGGTCTGATCGCGGCGCCGGCCATCTCCAGTGCGGCGCGCCAGGCGAAGCCGCCGAGCGCGACGATCACCCGGACATGCGGGCCCACCAGCCGCCATTCGGCGTCCAGCCACGGCGCGCAGACCGACCGTTCCCCGGGGGTCGGCGCATTGGCAGGCGGGGCGCAGCGCACCGCGGCGGCCATCCTGGTGTCGATCAACCGCATGCCGTCGGCGGCGTCGACACATACCGCCTGGGTGGCCAGCCCGGCCCGGTGCAGCGAGGCGAACAGGAAGTCCCCCGACCGGTCGCCGGTGAACACCCGCCCGGTGCGGTTGGCCCCGTGCGCGGCAGGCGCAAGGCCGACGATGAACACCCGCGGCTCGGATGCCCCGAAGCCGGGCGCGGGCCTGCCCCAATATGGTTGATCGGCAAAGGATTTCCGTTTGACCACGGCCACTTCCTCGCGCCAGGACACCAGCCGCGGGCAGGCCCGGCACACCGACACCATGGCGTCGAGTTCGCCGATGCCGCTCACCGCGCGGGCCCGCCTGCGGACCTGAGCGGCGGTCTTGACCACCGGCGTGTCGGGTGTCGCCGGATCGCCGGGCCAGCCCGCGCCGGGCGGCACCGGGGAGGCGAACAGGTCCCCGGTACGAAAATGCGGTAGCTGCACCCGTCCACTGTGCCGCAAAATCCGTCCATGACCGACACCGGGCGCGGCCCGCTGCTGCTGATCCTGTCCGCCGCGCTGACGGCGGGCGCGGGCAACGGGATATCGATGGTGGCGTTCCCATGGCTGGTGTTGCAGCGCAACGGTTCCGCACTCGACGCCTCGATCGTCGCGATGGCCGGGACGCTGCCGTTGCTGGTCGCGACGCTGATCGCCGGGGCCGCCGTCGACTATCTCGGCCGGCGGCGGGTGTCGATGATCTCCGACCTGCTCTCCGCGCTGTCGGTGGCGGCGGTTCCGGTGCTGGCCCTGGTGTTCGGTGTGGAGGCCATCAACGTCGCGGTACTCGCGGTGCTGGCCGCATTCGGGGCGTTCTTCGACCCGGCCGGGATGACCGCACGCGAGACCATGCTGCCCGAGGCGGCGGGCCGGGCGGGCTGGACGCTGGACCACGCCAACAGCGTGTACGAGGCGGTGTTCAACCTGGCCTACATCGTCGGGCCCGGTATCGGCGGACTGCTGATCGCCACCATCGGCGGGATCAACACCATGTGGGTGACCGCGGTGGCGTTCGGTTGTTCGATCGCGGCCGTGTCGGTGCTGCGACTGGAAGGGACGGGCCCGCCGGACCGGGCCGCCCTGCCCGACGGCGTCTGGTCCGGCATCGTCGAAGGGCTGAGATTCGTCTGGCACACCCCGGTGCTGCGCACCCTGGCGATCGTCGACCTGGTCGCCACCGGGCTGTACATGCCAATGGAGAGCGTGTTGTTCCCGAAGTACTTCACCGACCGCGACGAGCCGGCCGAACTCGGCTGGGTGCTGATGGCGCTGAGCATCGGCGGCCTGGTGGGCGCGCTCGGCTATGCCGTGCTCTCGAAGTACGCGAGCCGGCGGGCCACCATGCTGACCGCCGTGCTGACCCTCGGGGTGGCGATGACGGTCATCGCGTTCCTGCCGCCGCTGCCGCTGATCCTGGTGCTGTGCGCGATCGTCGGCCTGGTGTACGGGCCGATGGCGCCGATCTACAACTACGTCATGCAGACCAGGGCACCGCAGCATCTGCGCGGCCGGGTGGTCGGTGTGATGGGGTCGCTGGCCTACGCCGCGGGCCCGCTGGGCCTGATCGTGGCGGGCCCGCTGGCCGACGCGGCCGGCCTGCACGTGACCTTCCTGGCGTTGTCGCTTCCGATGCTGGCGCTCGGGCTGATCGCGATCGCGCTTCCCGCGCTGCGCCAACTCGACGTCAGCTGATCTGCTCCCACAGCACCCGGTACTGCTCGGCCGCCGGGCTGTGCGGCGCGAACGCCGTGACCGGTGACCGCTTCTCGGCCATCTGCTCGATGACGGACAACGCCGCGATATCGGTGTCGAGAATGCCCTCCCGTTCGGCCGACAGCTGCGCGACCACATCGCGGTGCAGCCGCTTGCGCCGGTCCACCATCGAGAAGAACGCCTTCACGGTCGGCTGCCTGCCCTCGAAATCCCCGACGAATCCGACCAACTGGTCGTAGGTGCGCACCGACAGAGTGGCCGGAATCATCGGCGCCACCAACGTGTCGACGGCGTGCAGCACATTCTCCGAGACCAGTGAGATGCTCGGCGGGCAGTCCAGGAAGACCACGTCGTATTCGTCGGCGAGCGGTGCCAGCAACTGCCGGATCCGCCGGGTCGGCTTCTTCGTATCGTCGAGCTGCAGGTCCATATTGCGGTAGGTGAAATCTGCCGGCACCAGGTCGAGCAGGTCGAAATCGGTGGCCTTGATCGCATCGTCGAGCGTGCGCTTACCGCGGACCAGCCCCTTGCTGCCGCCCTTGACCTTGGGCCGGATCCGGAACAGGTAGGTGGCGGCGCCCTGCGGATCGAGATCCCACAGCAGCGTGCGGTTGCCCTCGAGTGAGGACAGGTGCGCAAGGTTCACCGCGGCCGAGGTCTTACCGACACCGCCCTTGATGTTGTAGGTCGCGTAGATCTTCACCGCTGTACCAGCGCTTTCACTCGGGCCCGATTCTCGTCGTCCAGGAACGGCCGCAGCCTGCCCACCAGTGCCGAACGGGCGCGCAGCTGGTGGGCGTCGAGCTGGGCGGCCAACTCCCCCATCGCGAGAACGGTGGCAGGCGGCGCGGCACCCTGCTCCATCATGGCCCCGGCGAATTCGCGGACCGCCTCGCGCTGCACCTCGCCGTCCTGGAAGTCACCGAGCGTGTCCTGCAGCGATTTCAGCTCCTTGACCAGCTTGCGGTGCGGTTGCTCGGCGTGCAGCGGCCGGAACACCTCGAGCAGATAGCGCAGCTCCTTGCACCGCTTGCGCAGCGAATGCACGTCGTCGCTGGGCGATTCGGCGGTGATCCCAGCACCGCGTTTGGCGACCTTGTCGAACACCTTGCCGACCCGTTGCCGGGCCAGCGCCGAAACCGGCGGTCCGTCCGCTGTTTCGGTCACCCGGGCCAGCTCGGCGCGCCAATCCGCCATGAGTGTTTCGAAGCGGCGGGATCGCAGGCCCCGGACCAGGCTGCGCCGCTCGGCGGTGCGGTGCCTGCGCAGGAACGATCGGAACGGGCCGAGATCGGCCGGGGCGGCCGAGGTGAGCCCGGTGGCCATATCGTCGAACCCGAGCAGGTAGACGTCGAGGTCGCGGACCGGGGTGGTGAGGTCGCCGAGCCATTTAAATTCGGGCCCGAAACGCTCCGCCAGATCGTCGGGCAGCACATCGCCCACCAGTTTGAGGATCGACCGGGTGCGCCGCACCGCGACCCGCAGATCGTGCAGGAACTCGGTGTCGGTGGCCGCGATCGTGCCCGCCACATTGTCGTCGATCGCGGCCGCGAAGTTCGCCAGCACGGTCGCGATCGCGGCCGCCGCGGGCGTTTTCGCGGTGAACGTCGCGCCGGGCCCGCGGGGCGCCCGCTCGGCGTGGGCCAGTGCATCGTCGTAGGAGCTCACCTCGGCCCTGGTCAGCCCGTCGACCGCGGACAGGGCACGCACGATGCGGTCGGCGTCGGAGTCGTAGCCGCGCAGCGGCGTCACCTCCAGCCAGCCCATGTCGTTGTCGCTGTGCTCGATGAGCAGCCGGGCCACCGTCTTCTCGTCGGTGTTGAGCACGCGGCACTCCTGCACGGTGCCCGCCACCGCGACCACCGGCAGCAGCGCCCTCGGCTCGATGATCGGGGCGAGGGCGTCGCGCAGCGGACCGGCGGGCAGGTCCTCGGCCATCGCGGGCCACTTCGGCATCACCGGGCACCGCACGTCCGTACCGTCCGGCAGCTGCGCGGTGAGCGGGCGGTCGTCGACGAACCGCAGTGCGATACCCGCATCGTGCAGCCGCCAGTCGAACGTGTCGATCCAGGTGCGCGACACCGCGCGTTCGGGTCCGGCGATCACGGTGTACTTCGGTTGCACCGCATCGGCGATCTCGTCGACCGCGACCACACCCACGATGTTCAAGGCTCGGGCGTCCCGAGAGGTCATCGAGTACCTCGCTGGGTCATCTGGAACCTTTCTGGTGCGGTGGTCGGCGACATTGGCCCCAGATCCTAGACATGTTCGGTTAACGAACAGTTCGGCCCGCGTACACATAGTCCGGGCTCGTTAGGATCGCAGCTGTGCTGTCAGAGCTGATCGCCGAACTTCCCGACGGTGTCGTGGTCACCGACCCCGACATCCTGGCCTCCTACCGCCAGGACCGCGCCGCCGATCCCACCGCGGGCACACCCCTGGCAGTGGTCCGCCCCTCCCGCACCGAAGAGGTGCAGACCGTGCTGCGCTGGGCCGGCCAACACAAGGTCGCGGTGGTGCCCCGCGGGGCGGGCACCGGACTGTCCGGCGGCGCGACCGCACTCGACGGCGGCATCGTGCTGTCCACCGAGAAGATGCGCGATATCCGCGTCGACCCGGTCACCAGGACCGCCGTGGTACAACCCGGGCTGCTCAACGCCGAGGTGAAG
>NZ_JBSFPX010000199.1:0-12973 GCF_053588415.1 Mycobacterium sp. NPDC003449 | reverse complement strand
GCCGGTTTCCACCACCTGGTGTGGCTGCTCGACGGCGGCACCCTGTTCGGGATTCACCAGCACGACACCGCGGGCGCCGACGAACCGTTCAGCGAATTCCGGGTCGGGCTGGACCACGTCGGATTCGGCTGCGCATCGCGCTCCGACCTGCAGAGCTGGGCCGACAAGCTCGACGGGCTCGGCATCGAGCACGGCGGGATCGTCGATGCACCGTACGGTTCGGGGTTGAGCTTCCGTGATCCCGACGGCATCGCGCTGGAGTTCTTCGCCGCGGGCTGACCGGGTGCCACACCCGGCGCCGCAGATAGAATCCGACTCGGAGGAACCGTGAGAAACCTGGCTGTTGCGGTTGCCGGGTCGGCGGCGGTCGGATTCGCCATCGGGGCCATCCGGGCCGACGCTCCCCCGGCGGTCGCGGCCGCACCACCGGCCCCCGTGCCGGGCGTCTACGCGGTGACCGAGACCGCGCAACAGCTCTCCTGGGCGCCCTACGAGTGGACGCTGTCGGATTGCGGGCCCGAGTGCCTGCATGTGCTCTCGCATTCCTCGGACAACAACTGGCAGCTGGACCTGGCGTGGAGTCCGGCCGCGGACGGGCGCCGGGGCGCCTGGGTCGGTGAACGCACCAACCCGGGGATGGGCTGCCAGCTCGGCACTGCACGCGAACACCAGACCGGGCCGTTCACGATGAAATACATCATCCGGCCGGACCTGACCGGCTTCATCAACATGGGTTTCTCCCAGAACAATCCGTCCTGTGCGGGGGAAACCGACGCCAGAAGCCGCCAACTCGCGCTGCGCCGGGCCCCGAGCCGGTGGTCCTAGTCCGGATCGGTTCGGAGATTCTTCCCGGACCGGGCTCACGTTTCGCGGCCGCGCGGCGTCTACCGGGTGACAGTGTTTCGCCCGAGAGCTGAGGAGCAGCCCATGGATCGCCGATGCCCATGAAGGCGCCGTTCGAGACGATCGTCGACCGGCACGGCCGGACCGTACTACGGGTCTGCACATTCGTGCTGGGCGCCACCGATGCCGAGGACGCCTGGTCGGAGACGTTCCTGGCCGCACTGCGCGGCTATCCCGACCTGGCCGACGACGCCAATGTCGAGGCCTGGCTGGTCACCATCGCACACCGCAAATCCGTCGACGTTATCCGGAGGCGGCAGCGGGACGCGGTCCCGGTGGCCGACCTGCCCGAGCGGCGATCCCCGATCGGGGTGCCGGGAACCGACCATGACGATCTCGTCGACGCGGTCAAGGCGCTGCCGGCCAAACAACGCCAGGCCGTCGCCTACCACTACCTGGTCGGCCTGCCCTACGCCGAGGTCGCCGCGATTCTCGGCGGCAGCACCGACGCGGCCCGTAAAGCGGCGTCCGACGGAATCGCCACCCTACGAACGAAATACCCGGATGCACTCATGGAAGGAGAGCACCGATGAACGACACTTTGGCACGCCTGCACCACCGGCTGGAGGACGACGCGGCCGCGAACGGTCTGCTCGATGTCGCCTACACCACGATCGATACGCCGGTCGGGTCACTGCTGTTGGCCGCCACCCCGGCCGGGCTGGTGCGGGTGGCCTATGCCACCGAGGATCACGACGCGGTCCTCGAAGCGCTGGCCGGCCGGCTCAGCCCGCGGGTGCTGCGGGCTCCGGGGCGGCTCGACGCGGCCGCCCGCGAGATCGACGAATACTTCGCCGGCCGGCGCCACCGGTTCGACCTGCCGTTGGACTTCGCGTTGTCGAGCGGGTTCCGCCAGACCGTGCAGCGCAGGCTGGCGCACATCCCGTACGGGAGCACCGAGACCTACAAGTCGGTCGCCGAGATCGTCGGCAACCCGAAGGCCGTGCGCGCGGTGGGAACCGCGTGCGCGACCAATCCGCTGCCGGTGGTGGTGCCGTGTCACCGGGTGCTGCGCTCCGACGGCACGCTCGGCGGCTACATCGGCGGTACCGCCGCCAAGACTACGCTGCTGGACCTGGAGGGAGTCGCATGAGCGACCGCTGGGGCAACCGGGTCGAGAACGGCGACTGGGACGCCATCACCGCCGAGGTGGGCGAATACGGCGGCGCGCTACTGCCTCGGTTGCTCACCGACGCCGAAACCGCTGCGCTGCGGGCGATGTACGCCGACGACGAACGGTTCCGCAGCACCGTCGACATGGCCAGGCACCGGTTCGGCGAGGGTGAGTACCGGTATCTGCGTGCCCCCTACCCCGAGCCGATCGAGCGGCTCAAACAGGCTCTGTATCCGCGCCTGCTGCCGATCGCCCGGGATTGGTGGACCAAGCTGGGCCGCACCCCGCCATGGCCGGACACCCTCGACGAGTGGCTGCGGATGTGCCACCGGGCCGGGCAGGTCAGGTCGACGGCGATCCTGCTGCGCTACCGGACCGGGGATTGGAATGCGCTGCACCGCGACCTCTACGGGGACCTGGTGTTCCCGCTGCAGGTCGTGATCAACCTGAACCACCCTGATACCGACTACACCGGCGGGGAGTTCCTGCTGCTCGAGCAGCGCCCCCGCGCGCAATCCCGCGGCACGGCAGCACAATTGCCGTACGGGCATGGATACCTATTCACCACCCGGGACCGGCCGGTGCGCTCGGCGCGGGGCTGGTCGGCGGCCCCGGTGCGGCACGGTGTGTCGGCGGTCCGGTCGGGTGAGCTCACCACCCTCGCGTTGGTGTTCCACGACGCCGCATGAGGAGTTCCGGTCAGGACAACCGTCGGGCCTGCGCCACCTGAGCGGCACCGTTGCCGGTGATCATCCAGAGCGTCGCAATGTTCTGGACCAGTTCGTCTTTGGTGACCCGTGACCGGCCCTCAACGAAGGCCAGTATCGCATCGGCGGTGCCGCCGATGATGAACGCCGGCGCCACCTGAGCCAGCGGATCGGTTTCGAGTTCGACGTCGTGCACGGTGCGGGCATGCTCGATCAGCACACCGGTCAAACCGGTCATGATGTCCTCGCGGTGGTGTTGCAGTGCGGGCGAGATGGCCACCGTTCCCAGCAACACCTTCGACCGTCGCGGATCATCGGCCAGCGTGTTCACCAGCGCGCTGACCGTCGCCAGAGCCTGCGTCGCCAGCGGCTGGGCCGCGTTGGCCGCCGCAGCCTCGAGTGCCACCAGGCGTAACTGCTCGGCGATGTCGTCGACCACTGCGGTGGCCACCGCGTCGAGGTCGGCGAAGCTCTCATAGAAATAGCGCTTGTTCAGCCCGGCCGCCGTACACAGCTTGTCGACGGTGATGGCCCGCCAGTCGCCGACGGCCAGCACGTCCAGCGCGGCGTCGGTCAGCCGGGTTCGCCGATCGCGCCGTCGGGCATCGGCCGACCGACCGGCGTACGTGCGGGGAGCTGCATCAGACACCACGTGATCGTCGCACTTTCTCGTCATTTCACCGCCCTTGACAAGACTTCCATCAATCTGGCACCGTTTCGAACCAGATTTGTCTGGTACGGAATTGTGCCAGATAATTAGCGAAGGAGAACCGTGAACGCCTCCCCCCGTGTCCGTCCCATCGCCGAGGCACCGGCCGTTGCCGCAGGCCCGTCCGCGCTCAGCGACCTGCGCGAACTCGCCCGAGTGGCGCCGGTTCTGGCACAACGGCAAGGCTGGGACTACCTCAGGGAACTGGGTGAGCGCCGACGACACGACCAGCTCGCGGCACTGTTCGGTCGCGGCGACGCACCCGAAACGATCGACGGCGCACTGGAAGGCCTGATCGTCGGCGAGCTGTTCGGCATCCCCGAGGCACGTCTGGCCAACCCGCTCCTCAAGATCGAGCCGACCTGGCGCGGCAAATCCTTCGATCTCGCCGCCGGGACCGGATTCAACCGGCTCGCACCGATCGCCCGGCTCGCGATGCCGATCATCGCACCGGGATACCGCGGTCTGCGTCGGGTCGGCGCGGAGGTCAACGGTTTCCACTTCGACCATCGCCTCGACACAGCCGCGGCAGCGCCGTTCGTCACGGTGCGCGCATTGGACTATTCCGTCGCGGCCTACCGCAATCCGAGTGTGCGCACGTTCCCCATCAAACGCACTCGCGACGAGATCGTCGAGCTGACACCTGGTCTGTATCTGGGCCGGGCTCTGCTCACCATGCCGGACGGTGACGTGCGGCTCATCGCCTACTTCGCCCTGCGGGAGTTCAGCGACGAAACGGCGGGCGCGTCATGATCGACCTGTCGGGTGCGATCACGTGTGTCACCGGCGGCGCACGGGGCATCGGCCGGGCCACCGCCGAGGAGTTGGCCCGCCGCGGTGCCCGAGTATGGATCGGTGACCTCGACGCGGACGAAGCGAGGCGTACCGCTGACCAGATCGGCGTTCGTGCAGTCCATCTGGACGTCACCGATCCCGACAGCGTGGCCGCGTTCCACACCGCGGCGGCCGCCGATGGACCCGTCGCGATGTTGGTCAACAACGCAGGCATTCAGTACATGGGGCCGTTCGCCGAGCAGAAACTGTCGCTGTACCACCGTGAGGTCGCGGTGAATCTGGGCGGGGTGATCAACGGCATGCGTGAGTTCCTGCCCGGCATGCTGGAGCGCGATCACGGCCATATCGTCAACGTCGCCTCCATGGCCACGAAGGTGACCACGCCCGGGATGTCGGTGTACTGCGCCACCAAGTACGCCGTCGCGGCGCTGTCCCGGGCCGTGCGAGCCGAAATCGCGGGCACACAGGTCACTTTGACCACGATGTTTCCGACTGCCGTGCACACCGAGCTGACCGCGGGGGTGTCCCTGGATCTGTTACCGACCCGACAACCCGCCGATATCGCCGCGGCGATCGCCGACAGTGCCCGCCGTCCGCGCAACGAGGTCACCGTGCCGCGCTGGCTGGCCCCGTTCGGTGCGCTCGAAGAAGCGGCGCCCGAGCCGCTGCTGCAGCGCGTCAAACAGCTTGCGACGCTGCGGCGCCCACCCGGACACTACGACCCCGACGGCCGGCGCGCCTACCTCGACCGGATCGGCCGATGACCGTCCTCGACCCGGCGATCGCCAAACATCACCTGCAGGCCGCGGCCGCGTCGGTGACATCGCGCTACCCCAGCCGCGAGCACGCCCTGGCCCACCCGCCCAGGGGATCCGGGCTGAAACCGGTGATGGGCAACTATGGGTTCCCGGTCATCGGCCACATCATGAGCTCACTCGTCGACCCGTTGGATTTCGCACGCGAACGCTACGACCGCTACGGACCGGTGTCCTGGGCCGGCGGCGTCGGATTCCGCATCGTGCAACTCATGGGACCCGAAGCGCTGGAGGCGGTGTGGATCAACAAGGACAAGGCGTTCTCCAGCACCCGGGGTTGGGCGCCGGTGATCGGCCCCTTCTTCCACCGCGGGATCATGCTGCTCGACTTCGACGAACACCGCGATCACCGACGGATCATGCAGCAGGAGTTCACCCGTGACGCGCTCGAGGGCTACCTCGCGCTGATGCATCGAGGAATCGTCCGGACCGTCTCGGGTTGGCCTGCTGGCCAACGCTTTCCGTTCTACACCTCGGTAAAGCAGCTGCTGCTGGATCAAGCGGCCGAGGTGTTCGTCGGCGCCCACCTCGGCGGCGAATCCGACCAGCTCGCCGCCGACTTCCACGACACGGTCTGCGGCGGGCAGGCCGTCATCCGCGCCGACGTGCCGGGCGGCACCTGGGCGCGTGGGCTGCGGGCACGAGAGCGTCTGGAACGGTACTTCGCCGAGCAGCTCCCGGCTCGCCGTGCGGGCGACGGCACCGACCTGTTCTCGATGCTGTGCCGCAGCCGCAGTGCGGACGGGGACCGGTTCATCGACGCCGACATCGTCAATCACATGATCTTCCTGTTGATGGCCGCCCACGACACCAGCGCCATCGCCATCTCGATGTTGGTCTACGAGCTGGGCCGGAACACCGCATGGCAAGACGCTTTACGCGAAGAGGCGTTCGCCCGCCGGACCGACGAACCGAACCTGGACGACCTGAACCGCTATCCACTGCTGGATGCCGCGTTCAAAGAGAGCCTGCGGATGTACGCCCCGGCCGGCACACTGTTCCGCCAGGCCATCGAGGACACCGAGGTGGCCGGGCACTACATCCCGCGTAAGAGTCAGGTCGCCATCAACGTCTACGCCTCCATGCGGCTGGCGGACTGGTGGCCGGATCCGGACCGGTTCGACCCCGGTCGCTTCGTCGACGGCGCCGACACGAGCCCGCTACACCGGTACGCCTTCGCGCCGTTCGGCGGCGGCGTACACAAGTGCATCGGTCAGCAGTTCGCCGATATGAACGTCAAGGCGATCATGCATCAGCTGTTGCGCCGTCACGTGTGGCGCACGCCGTCGGGGTATCGCCCGAAAATGACATGGGGAACCGGCCCCACCCCCGCCGACGGCCTGCCGATTGTCATCCTCCCACTCGAGGGCTGATGGCCGCCGCCGGCCCACAGGGCAAACCGGAATACTGGCTTCTAACTGGAGTTTTGATGGTGGGCGCGGACAGTATCGAACCGCCGACCGCTGGTGTGTAAATGTGTATCGCTATGCATACGGGGTACCGTGCCGTGTCGTCTCGTTCACGAGATTCCCTCCAGCACAGCGGCTTTCATTTTTACAGTGTTGCATGGTGTCGGCTCGTAGTTGCATGTGTTGGCCAGTTCTTGGCCACACGGGGGGGTTCGCTCGATCAGCTGTTCGAACATCCATCGTGCCCCCACCAGCGGGGCGGGTAACCTTCTGCCATAGGTTGACCTGTGGGGGGATGACATGGCAAACGATATGAACGTCAATGCGGACGGCCTGCGGGTGGCTGCGGTCGCCAGCGACGACGTAGCCGCAGGGCTGACGGGCGCGCCGGTTGCTGCGGCGGCGGGCTCACGCCCGAGCAGCGCCGGGGTGGCCGCGCTGAACGCGGCCCTGGCTTCTGCACGTGGCCGCCAGTCGAGGCGTATGTCCGGCCAGGCCGACGACCTTTCTGTCAGCAGCGCACGATACGACACCACAGACGGGGACGGTGCTGGTGCCATCACGACGGTGAGCGTGTGAGCCCTGCCGCCAGCGGGTCCGGTGTGTCGCTCACCCGCTCGCAGATCGAAAACTGGGACACCTCCGACCTCACCACGGCGGCTGCGGCTTGGCGGCAGGCAGCGGCCGAATCCGAAGCGGCCTTCGACCAGCATCGTCAGAACGTCGCGGCACCCGGCGGCACCACCTGGGAGGGTGACGCCAAAGATGCCGCGCTGGACCGAGTGACCGCCGACCAGGCAGTGGTCAGCAGGCACGGCGAGGTGCTGCGTGCCGGTGCCAGCCTTGCCGAGGAGGGCCACCACGACATCCAAGCTGCCCGGCAGGATGTGCTGACAGCCATCAGCGAGGCCGAGGCCGATGGGTTCAAGGTTGCCGAAGACTTGTCGGTCACCGACGGACGCCGCTACGACATCACGACCATTCAGGCCCGCAACCGAGCCCTTGCCGAGCACGCCGAGGACATCCGCTGGACCGCGCAATAGCTCGCCCAAACCGACAACCTCGTAGGTCAACGGCTTGAGGACAAGGCTGCCGAACTCGACGGGATCCGGTTTGACGGCGACGGGCGCGAGGGCTCGGTCCAGCTGGTCGACTACACCGCGCCGCAGGCCCCGCAATTCCCCCTCCCGATCGACAGGCCGTGGGAATACAACCTCGACCTCACTAGCACCAGGAAGCTGGACCAGGAAGGCAAGCCCAGCGCGGGCACCATCGCCAGCATTGACGACGTGTGGAAAGAACTCAATCGCTGCTTCAACTGCAATTTTCCCATCGGCGGTGCGCCAAAAGAATTTCCGCGCGTTGGGGACAAGCTTCCGCTGTCGGTGGGCATGGGGAGTAACGGGCCGAACCTACCATTTCCGGTGGAGGTCACCCAGATCGACAAGACCGCCAGCGAGATAAACATCGAATTTAAGACCCTGCCTGGGCATGTAGACGGCGAGGGTTCGACCATTCACTTCCGGTTTTACGAGGCTGGTGGGGAATTGCACTTAGGCGTGCGCGGTGCGGTTGCCCACGGTCCAGGTGCCATAGACAGTTTTCCCAGAAGCCTCACCGCTCCGCTCGAACGTCTGGGCTATACGGCGGTCGGCGGTGCTACGTGGCAGCCCTACATCGACCGTTTGACCTCCAATATCGCAGCCGCCGAAGGCGTGCCGCTGGCGAGCATGCTTCCCGAAGTCGGCGGCCCCGACATGCCAAACGTCCTCCCCAGATAAGGTGATCAGCGATGACGCAGCAGCTTAAATCCGTCGCATTGCGGGTGGTCCTTTTCGCCGTTGGCGTCGGGATAGGAATGCTGCTATTTCTTGCGTCCAGCATGATGCTCGGCATGTTTGGCTTTCCGCCGGGTTACGCGCTCTACAACGGGTATTTTCTCGCCATTGTGGTGTGGCTGGTTATTGCGCTGGTCGCGTACTTCCTAACGAGAAAATGGGAGCCCGGCCCACGGTGGAATCTGGTCGCGTTCTTGACCGGCATCGTTGCTTTTTGCCTGGTGGGCGCGATTGGCGTGCTGGTAACCACACCGCAGTTCTTGATCTTCTGGCCTCACTGACAGGTCAGGCCCTGCGCCCCGGCAGCCTGACTACCTCGCAGCCGTCCACACCTGCGCTGGCGGGTTCGACCGGCCGCAGGCAGGGCACCCACGCCCCGCAGTGGTCGCAGCTGGTGAAGCTGCTCACCGCCATCCGGTCCAGGGCCAGGTCCAGCGCCTGGTGGTTGCTCAGGTGGCGCACCGCCGCCTCGACCTCGGCAGGCAACCACCGTGGCGGGGCGCAGCGTCCGCAGTGGCACCCGGCCAGCTGATCGGATAGCGCCGGGGTGGTCATGTCGGTGCGCAGCCTGGCCCGGCCCAGCTGTGCCAGCCGCCCACCCGAACCACTGGGAACCTGGCACGTGGCGGCAGTCATCACGCACCACCGCCGATCTTGCGCCGCTTCCATGCCGGAGGCGGGCCAAGTTTGCCTTCGCGGGCGCGGCGGGCGGCGTCCATCGGGGTGACGATGTGCATCTGGGCACCGGCCGAATGCACCAGTACGTCGTAGGCGACCACCGCAGCCGCTACCCGGTCAGGCTGGTGCTGGCCCGCCTCCCATGCGCACGCCTGAGCCTCGAAGTCGGGCAGATACCCGGCCACCCGGCACCGACGGAGGCTGGCCCGATACCGGTCTTGTGGCGGTCAATGCGGACGGCTCCCCCATCCGGCCCGAGACCTACAGCAAGGCGTTCGCCGCCCACTGCGTAGCGGCAGGGGTGCCGGTGATCCGGCTGCACGACGTGCGGCACACCGCCGCCACGATGCTGCTCGACGGCGACACCACACCATCGGCCACGGCCAAGTGGTTGGGCCACGATCCGGCCATCACTCTGCGGGTGTACGGCCACGTCTACGACGACGCACTGGCGTCGGCGGGCGATGCGCTGCTGGGCCGGTCACGTGCCAGCGGCAGTGACGACGCCTGACGACTCATTCCTTCGTGTCATCGTGATCGTCGTCGTCGGGCGGAATCTGCACTTCAAACTTGATCTGCCCGTGTTCGTCCAGATCATCCAAGGTCGGCGGTGCCTCCTGGAATTTCGCGGCGAACGACCGAATTGCTTTGCCGTAGAGGGACCGATCTATCACGTCGAACACCTTGCTTATGGGGGTGACGACCGCAATTCCCATGTTCACCAGCTCCGGCGTCACCACTGCCGACGTAATGCCCTTCTCCGCGGGGGCGGATTCGATGGGTGCATCCCAGTGCCCTTGGACCACGCCGAGCAGATAGAGCGCTGGCTTGTCATCGCCGCGTCGATATTGGCGAACATTTCCATCAAGCCGTAAGAGCCCAACGTCCACGAATACCGGCGACCCGCTCAGACCACCGACCGACCGCGACTCCACCAGGCATGCCTCAATTTCCCCGATCTGTGAGGCGACAGGATCCGTGGGCATCGCGCAGATGTTTCCAAACCGCATAATCGGCTCGTTACGTTGCTTGCCGTGGTGCCTGACGAACAGTCCGGCAAACGCAACCTCGTTCCCGATACCGATCTGCTCGGACGCGATCACTTCGGGCGTCGCCGCCAGCTCCGAACCAACACAGCGAATGTCGAACTCTGACGAGTTTGGCAGTGATTCCCATTGACAGAACGCAATGTCGATGACCTCCTCGGATACGTCTGGCTTCATCCACTTTTCGGCCTCGATTTCCACCAACCGGAACCCGCCATCCTTGGTGTTGACACGCAGATATGTCTTCCCGTCGTCGCTTCTCTGTTGGATGTTGGCCACCACGTGAAGCGCCGTCACCACGACGACCCACCGAACCGGCGGCGTTGCCAACCCGAGGAAGAATGCCGTGCCGACAGGCTTAGGTTCGCCGCCGAACGTGCCATAGACGAAGCAAACGCAGTCCCGGTATACGGGCGATATCAACATGAAGACATTGAACGCCGGGGCACCGACAGCCAACGGCGCCACCGGCAGCGGCGAAGCCTGATCCGTCGGCCAGTTCTTGGCCAGTCGGGGGTTCACCGGAGCGAAGCAACAAACCGGAAAACCGGCTTCCACCAGGGATTTTGATGGTGGGCGCGGACGGTATCGAACCGCCGACCGCTGGTGTGTAAAGGGACCGGAGAAAGTGAACATGCGTTCTACGGTGTCCACCGCGTGCAGGTCACGGCCAGTGTCCGTGTCTGCCTGATGTCGCCGTGTCAACGTCGTTTCGCCGCGTCTTGGCAACTTGGCGGCAACACCGCGAACGGGTGTTCGGGCCACTTGCCCCTCGGTCACTGGTGTATTCGCGGGACGGGGGCGAGAACCGCACCCGTGGCAACGATATCGGACTTTCCTCCGGTCAATATCACATTGGCGGCGTCCGTCTCGGTGCGCAACAGCTCGGGCTGGGCAAGAGCTGCCAGCGCGTCTACAACATCAACGACCGGGAATTCTCTGCGATCAGCAAGGTATCGGGCAACGGTCCTTGCTGACGGGCGAGGCAGGGCGACCGGCTTCGGCAGGGTGGCATCGGCCTCGATGAACGCTGTCATCACCTCCCATGCCATATAGAACGTCTCAACAAAACTTCCGTCATACGGCAGTGGACACACCACCAAGTTGTTCTGCTCATCCAAGCGCAGGGCGTCAGATTTCCCCTGGTCCGCAGGAACAATTCCGACCCGCAGCCCCTTCGCCCCCTGCAATGCGGAGGGGTTGATCTTGACCGATGTTCCCACCCAGTAATCAGTCGCGGCGGAACCGAGAAACAAATCGGCGCGCCACAACCCGCTCACGCTTTGCGGCAGCCCGCTCGATGCTCCCTTTCGACGGAAGGCTGCAGCAGCGGTATTCAGGTGACGCTTCAATTTCACCGGGCGTCCGCGTGATCCCGAGAGCAGCGACGAGTCATTAGTCAGCAGTTCTGATGCTGTGTCAATTAACTGTTGCGAACCTTGCTTCTCAGCGCCGAACAGAATCGAGTTACTGGGACCGCCAATCTTGCAGAGCTTGAGGGCATCCTGGACGCGCTCGCTGACGTCGGCGTGCCCGTTTGTGATCGCGTCGTGCACCGCGTACTCGAAGCAGATACCTGTGTCGCCGTCGCCTTTGCGGTGCAGGCGTGGCAACATCTTCAGCTTGACTTGTTCCCGCCCGCCAACCTCCTGCACGACATCGCCCTTCAACGAATAGAGGATGCCGATCAGGATCGGACGCACGACCGCCGTTATGGCCGAGACTTCGTCTGCAACGGGGTTTAGCTGTTCTTCGCTGCGGATTTCCACAGGACGCAACGCTACTGGTCCACCGCGACATAGATGGGCTAGTTGTAATTCCCGGCCAGGTTGTGAACGCGTAGGCGTTCGATGGGCGTGAGGCCTTTGATGGCGGTGTGGGCTCGGTGGTGGTTGTAGTGGTGTAACCAGTCATCGTAGGTCGCGGCGCGGGCTTCGTCGCTGCTGTAGGTGTGCGCGTAGGCCCATTCGGCGGCCAGGGTGCGGTTGAATCGTTCGACTTTGCCGTTGGTTTGGGGCCGGTAGGGACGGGTACGTTTGTGCTTGATGTCGGTGCCCAGTGCCTTCGCGAAAGCCTTTGATCGATAGCAGGATCCGTTGTCGGTGAGGACTCGTTTGACGACGATCCCGTGAGCGTTGAAGAAGGTGTTAGCCCTGGCCCAGAACTCCGATGCGCTCTCCTTGCGTTCATCGCCGAGAATCTCCGAATAGGCCAACCGTGAATGGTCGTCGACGGCGTGGTGCAGGTAGGCATAACCGCGGCCCTGCTTCTTGTTGTTGCGGTTTCCGATGGTGCGGCCAAGCTTGCGGTGTCCACCACCGTCGGGAATGCGGCCCAGTTTCTTGATATCGACATGCACCATGTCTCCGGGTTTGGGGTGCTCGTAGCGGTGCGGTGTGGGCCGGCGTACCGGCAGGCCGGTGTTCTGGTCCAGATGGCGCAGCAGCGGCATTCGGTAGCGACGCAGTACTGCCTCCACCGTCGAACAGGCGATCTTCAGGTGCGCGGCGATGCGGGGTGCTCCCCAGCGGTTGGTGTACCGCACCTTGATGATCCGGCGTTCGCGGCGAATCGGCAGCTGGTGGGGGCAATGATGCGGGCGGCTGGACACATCGCCCATCGCGGCCTCCCCGCCGTCGCGGTAGCGGTCGGCCCATTTCTTGGCCGTCGCCGGTGAGCAGTTGAACCGATCAGCGGCCCGGCGCAGGGTCCAGCCGTCCTCGACGACGCATTTGGCCAGGGCCAGACGGCCCCGCGGGGTCAGGAAGGCATTACGGTGAGTCATGAGGGCCTCTTGGTAGTCGGCGTGTGTGTGGTAACCACACCGATACCGGAGGCCCTCACCTGTTCATAGGCCCCACGCCGTTCACAACCTCCCCGGGAGTTACAGCTAGTTCACGACCCGGTGACGGCGCTCATCGAAAATCCCCGGCTGTGCTCGCCGAAATTCCTCACCTGT
>NZ_JBSFPX010000198.1:0-13250 GCF_053588415.1 Mycobacterium sp. NPDC003449 | reverse complement strand
GGCGCAATCCCTCCTTGAACTCGAACAGCCCACGCAGCACTCCCCCTTCGCGGGCCAGCCGGTCGACCTCCCTGGTGTACTCGGCGAACACGTCCTGGCGCCCGGTCCGAGTCGAATGTTGCAGCAGAAACACCACTTCCGGGGTGAACAGATGCAACTCGCCTTCGCGCCGGAACGCGTACTCGCCGCCCACCTCGAGCCGACGATGCACCCGTTCGGTGGGATTCTCGGGGTAGGCACGCCGGTGCCGCAGCTTGACCTCCTCGGCCAGCACATCCAGGCCGACCCCGCCGAGTTGGCTGGTGGTTCCGGCGAAGTACTCCCCGACGACGTCGCGGTCGAGGCCGATCGCCTCGAAGACCTGGGCGCCGGTGTAGGACGCGACGGTGGAGATGCCCATCTTGCTCATCACCTTCACCACGCCCTTGCCCAACGCCTTCACGTAATTGCGCACGGCGGCGGCGGGTTCGATGCCGGTCAGTTCGCCTTCCCGGATCAGATCCTCGATGGACTCGAAGGCCAGGTACGGGTTGACCGCGGCCGCCCCGAATCCGATCAGCATGGCGATGTGGTGCACCTCGCGGGCGTCGCCGCTCTCCGCCACGAGCGCCACCGTGGTGCGTTGTTTGGTGCGCACCAGGTGGTGGTGCACGGCCGACACCGCCAGCAACGAGGGAATCGGGGCCAGGGTGTGATCGGAGTCGCGGTCGGAGATCACCAGGGTCCGAGCGCCTTTGGCGATAGCGTCGCAGGCCCGCAACCGAAGCTCCTCGAGGGCTTCAGCCAGGCCATCCCCGCCCCGTTCAACATCGTAGAGCGCACGCAGCACCGTGGTGCGAAGGCCGGGATGCTCACCATCGTCGTTGATGTGGACGATCTTTCCGAGCTCGTCGTTGTCGAGCACCGGCCACCGCAGCACGATCTGGCGGCAGGACGCGGCACCGGGCTCCAGCAGGTTCTGCTCGGGGCCCATGACCCGCGCCATCGAGGTCACCACCTCTTCCCGGATGGCGTCCAGCGGCGGATTGGTCACCTGAGCGAACAGTTCGACGAAATAGTCGTAGAGCAGACGCGACCGCGACGAGAGCACGGCGGCGGGGGTGTCGGTGCCCATCGACCCCAACGGCTCGCCGCCGGAGGCCGCCATCGGCGTCAGCAGGATCCGCAGTTCCTCCTCGGTATAGCCGAAGGCGATCTGGCGGCGCACCACCGAATCGTGGTTGGGCTGGATCCTGGCGCGGTCGGGCAGCGTGGTGAGATCGAGCAGCCCGGCGTGCAGCCACTCGGTGTAGGGCTCGGCCGCCGACAGCTGCTGCTTGATCTCATCGTCGGAGACGATGCGGCCCGCCGCGGTGTCGACCAGGAACATCTTGCCGGGCTGCAGCCGCCCCTTGGCCACGATCTCGGCCGAGGGCACGTCGAGCACCCCGCTTTCGCTGGCCAGGATGATCCGATCGTCCACGGTGCGCCACCAGCGGCCGGGCCGCAGGCCGTTGCGGTCCAGCACCGCCCCGACCACCGACCCGTCGGTGAAGGTGACGCATGCCGGGCCGTCCCACGGTTCCATCAGCGAGGCGTGGAACTGCCAGAACGCGCGCTCCTCCGGTGCCATCGCGGTGTTGTTCTCCCAGGCCTCCGGGACCATCATCAGGACCGCATGGGCCAGGCTGCGGCCGCCGAGGTGCAGCAGCTCGAGCACCTCGTCGAAGGACGCCGAATCCGAAGCGCCCGGCGTACAGACCGGTGACAGCCGGCTCAGCTCGCCCGGAATCCGCGTGCTCGCGAGCATGGCTTCGCGGGCGTGCATGCGGTTACGGTTGCCCCGCACGGTGTTGATCTCACCGTTGTGGGCGACGAACCGGAACGGGTGGGCCAACGGCCAGGACGGGAAGGTGTTGGTCGAGAACCGGCTGTGCACGATCGCGATGGCGCTCCGGCAGCGCTCATCCCGAAGATCCGGGAAGTATTGGGGCAGCTGCATTGTCGTCAACATGCCCTTATAGACCATGGTGCGGCTGGACAGCGACGGGAAATACACGTCGGACTGCTCGGCACGTTTGCGCAACGGGTAGACCCGCCGGTCGAGGTCGAGACCGCCTGCCCGGCGGCCCGCGGCCTCGGGTGCGGCGACGAACAGTTGCGCCATATAGGGCATACAGCCCAATGCGGTTACGCCGATTCCGGCGCCGTCCGGGTCGACCGGCAGCGCCCGCCAGCCCAGCACTTCGAGGCCCTCCTCGGCCGCGATGGCCTCGACCCGCTCACGCGCCGCGAGCCGGGCGGCCGGGTCCTGCGGCAGGAAGCAGGTGCCCGCGGCGAAGGTTTCGGCGCCGTCGGCGCCGGGCCCGGGCAGGTCGAAGTCGACCACCTCGCGCAGCAGGTCGACCGGCAGTTGCAGCAGGATTCCGGCCCCATCACCGCTGTTGGGTTCGGCTCCGGCCGCGCCGCGGTGCTCGAGATGTTCCAGCGCGACCAATCCGTCGGCCACGATGCCGTGGGAGCGGCGGCCCTGGATATCGGCGATCATGGCGACGCCGCAGGAATCGGCTTCGTTGGCGGGGTCGTAGAGCCCCTGCGCGGCTGGCAATGCCGAGAAAAGCACTGGATCGCACCTCCACAGTCCGGAACATCCTGGTCCCGGGACTGCACCGGCCCGAATGACCAGTGTATCAGCGCAGGTCGGCGCCTACCCGCCGATCATCGTCGGGACCAGCGGGAACCCGGGCAGGTTGCGCACCACGGTCCAGCCGAGGACGGCGACGACGATCGTCACCACCGCGGGCAACGGAAACGGGGGCCGGCCCGCGCGCCACCGCCCCAGCACCCACAGCGCCAGCAAAGGAAGTCCGATCAGCGCGAACGCATTGTCGGTCACCGCGGCACCGATATCCCCGTGCAGCAGGTCGTGCGTCATCCGCAGCCCGCCGCAGGCCGGGCAGTCCCAGCCGGTGGCCGCCTTGAACAGGCACGGCGGGAACAGGAAGCCGGGGCGGTGCGGATCGGACAACCCGATGTAAGCCAGACCGCCGACGAACGCCGCGCCGGTGCCGATCGCGGTGAGGCGTGCCGTTCTGCCGCCGAGTGCGGCGTCAGGTGCCATCGCGCAGCGGTAGCCCGTTCGGGTCTCGAACCTTGTCGGTGAGGATGAGGATGGCATCGACGATGCCCCAGATGACCGCACCGATACCGCAGGTGACCAGGCCGATGGCCAGCTGGATCAGGCCCAGCCCGGTCTGCCCCAAATAGATCCGGCCGAAGCCGACGAATCCGAGCAGCCCGACGAGTTGGAGAAGGCCCGCGACCACCTTGGACTTTTCGGAGAAAGGCTCACCGGTCGTCGGGTGACGACCATACGGCGCCGAGGGGTCGAAATACGCCGGTGGGTATCCCGGTGGCGGCGGGTATCCGCCGGGCGGCGGGTAACCCGCGGGTGGCGGATACGGCGGCTGCGCCCCGCCCGCCGTGCTGTCGCCGAACTGTGCTGGATCGGTCATCACTCCAGCATGCCAGAGCGGTGTGACTTACCGGTTGCGACGCAACAGCCGGCGGATGCGACCGGGCCGTGGCTCTTCGCGCGTCGCGGGGATGCGGTAGGGCAGCGCCCTGGTCGTGCGCTCACCCTCGGGCTCCGGTTTCGGCTCGGCTTGCGGCTCGACATCGGATTTCGGCTCGGCACCGCCCGCATCGGTTTCGACGTCCGAATCCGCTTCGGCCCCATCGGAGTCGAGCGATTCCGGCTCGTCGGCCTCCGACTCGTCGGCGGCCTCGGCATCATCGTCGGGACTTTGGGCACTTTCTGCGTCGACATCGTCGGTCGACTCCTCATCGGCCAGTTCCTCGGAGCCAGTGGTGTCCGCAGCCTCGGCATGGGCCAGCGTCTCGGGCTCATCCGCCTCGGCCTCGTCGGTGACCTCTGCCTCCCCCACCGACTCGGCGTCCGCTGCCGAGCCGGCTTCCACCTCATCGGCGTCAAGCGACTCCGGCTCGTCACTCACCTCAGCCGCATCGGCTTCCGAGTCGACGTCATCCTCGTCCGGTTCGTCGGTGTCGGCGGACTCCGCCGTATCCGCAACAGCCCCGTCGGCGACCTCGGCCTGGTCCTCAGGACTTTGGGCACTTTCGGCGTCGACATCGACATCGTCGGTCGACTCCGCGGAGTCGGCGGTCTCCACCGCATCGGCCGCCGCCGCCGAGTCGGCCTCTGCCTCATCGGCTTGCGAGTCGACGTCGTCCTCGTCCGGCTCGTCGGTGTCGGCGGACTCCGCCGTATCCGCAACAGCCTCGTCGGAATCGGCGGGAGCTTCGGGTGCCGTCTCCTCGGGCCTCTCGACCTCGGCCTCGCCCTCAGGACTCTCGGCACTTTCGGCGTCGAACTCGGTATCGTCGGTCGACTCCGCGTCGGCCTGCGTCTCGGGCTCATCCGCCTCGGGCTCATCCGTGACCTCTGCCGCCCCCACCAACTCGGCGTCCGCTGCCGAGCCTGCCTCGACCTCATCAGCGTCAAGCGACTCCGCCTCGTCGGCGAGCTCCGCCTCAGTCTCCGAGTCGACGTCGTCCTCGTCCGGCTCGTCGGTGTCGGCGGACTCCGTCGTATCCGCAACAGCCTCGTCGGCGACCTCAGCCTCGCCCTCAGGACTCTTCGCACTTTCGGCGTCGACATCGGTATCGTCGGCCGGCGCCTCGGGCTCGGCGTCCCCGTCCGCGTCGGTTTCGTCAGTGACCTCGGGTTCGGCGTCCTCGGCAGCTAGCGGCTCGGCCTCGGATTCCTCGCCCGATTCCGTTTCATCAGTGTCGGTGTCCTCGTCGGTGTCCTCGAGTTCGACCGCAGCCGATTCGACGTCATCGGCGTCTTCCTCGACGTCGTCGTCGTCCTCTTCGCCCGCGCTCTCCTCGGCCTCGGATGGCTTGATCGCCTTCAACTCCACCGCGGCCGCGGCATCGGCGCTCTCGTCGGGACCGACGACCTCGTCGGCGTGCATATGGTCGGCGTCCTCGGTGTCGTCTCGTCCGGCGGCCACCGCCGCGGCTACCACACCGCTCGTCGAGGCGGCCGTGACGAGTTCCTTGCCCATTTCGTCGACCGGCTCGGAATCCTCGGTCTCCGCCCGTTTACCGGCCAGTGAGGCCGGATCTTCGCGACCTTTGGGTGCCAGCATGATGTAGACGACGGCGCCGATGAACACGAACGTCGACGTGAAGGTATTGACCCGGATACCGGCGAACTCGGTGGCGAAGTCGCTGCGAAGCAGCTCGACGCAGAACCGTCCCACGCAGTAGGCGGCGACATACATCGCGAACAGCCGGCCGTGGCCCAGGTTGAATTTGCGGTCCGCCCAGATCAGCAGGGCGAAAACCAGGAGGTTCCACAACAGCTCGTACAGGAACGTGGGGTGAACCACCTCGAGCACCCGGCCGGTCGAGACCCCGTTGAGGACATCCTTCTGGCCTGCGGCGTTGAGGCGTTCGTAGATCTCCAGGCCCCAGGGCAGCGTGGTCGGCCGGCCGAACAGCTCCTGGTTGAAGTAGTTGCCCAGGCGGCCGATCGCCTGCGCCAGGATGATGCCCGGTGCGATCGCATCGCCGAAGGCGGGCAACGGAATTCCGCGCAGGCGGCAGGCGATCCAGGCGCCGACCGCGCCCAGCGCGACGGCGCCCCAGATACCGAGGCCGCCTTCCCACACCTGGAACGCCGCGGCCAGACCCTTGCCCGCGGGACCGAAATAGGTCTCCCAGTCCGTCATGACGTGGTAGAGCCGGCCACCGACCAGACCGAAAGGCACGGCCCACAGAGCGATGTCGTAGATGACCCCCGGCTCACCGCCCCTGGCCTGCCACCGGCGATCACCGATGATCAGGGCGGCGACGATACCGACGATGATGCACAGTGCGTACGCACGGATCGGCACCGGGCCCAGATGCCACACCCCTTGCGACGGGCTGGGCAGGTATGCGAGCACGGTTGTGGTCAAGCTGAAATCCTTCGACGAACGCCGGTGGCCAGTTCCTCGGTGAGGGTACGCACCGAGTCCAGCCCGTCCTGTAGTGCCGTGACCAAAGCGGATCCGACGATGACGCCGTCGGAGTAGGCGCCGATCTCGGCGGCCTGCGCGCCCGACCGGACACCGAGCCCGACGCCCACCGGAATGTCGGACAGCTCACGCACCCGACCGACCAGTTCGGATGCGGCCGACGAGACGGCGTCACGCGCGCCGGTCACCCCCATGGTGGACACGACGTAGACGAATCCGCGCGAGGCCTGCACCGTGGCGGCCAGGCGCTCGGGTGTGGACGACGGCGCGACCAGGAAGATGCGGTCGAGCTGGTGGGCGTCGGAGGCCGCCATCCACTCGTCGGCCTCTTCCGGAATCAGGTCGGGGGTGATCAGACCGTAGCCGCCGGCGGAGGCCAGATCCCGCGAAAACGTGTCAACCCCTTTGCGCAGCACCGGGTTCCAGTACGTCATCACCACCGCGCGGCCGCCTGCGTTGCTGATCGCCTCCACCGCGGCCAGGGTGTCGCGCACCCGCACCCCACCGGCGAGGGCCTTTGCGGTCGCATCGGCGATCGTCGGGCCGTCCATTCCGGGGTCGGAGTAGGGCACACCGACCTCCACCAGATCGCACCCCGACTCGACGAGCGCGGTCATCGCCGAGATCGAGGTCGGCACATCGGGAAAACCCGTTGGCAGATAACCGATCAACGCTGCGCGACCCTCGGCGCGGCAGGTGTCGAACAACTCGGCAAGCCGACTCATCGCCCATCCCCCTCGTCGAGCAACCCGAACCATTCGGCGGCGGTCTCGACGTCCTTGTCGCCTCGGCCCGACAGGTTGACCACGATGATCGACCCCGGTCCCAGCTCCTGCCCCAGCTTGAGCGCACCGGCCAGCGCGTGGGCGGACTCGATCGCCGGGATGATGCCCTCGGCGCGGCACAGCAACGAGAAGGCGTCCATCGCCTCGGTATCCGTGACCGGCCGGTACTCGGCCCGCCCCTGCTCCCTGAGGTACGCGTGCTCGGGCCCGACACCCGGGTAGTCGAGGCCGGCCGAGATCGAGTGGGATTCGATGGTCTGGCCGTCGTCGTCCTGCAGCAGATAGGAGAACGAACCCTGGAAGGCACCCGGTGATCCACCGGTGAACGTCGCGGCGTGCCGACCGGTTTCGACACCGTCGCCGGCCGCCTCGAAGCCGACCAGTCGCACGGCCGGGTCGTCGATGAAGGCGTGGAAGATCCCGATGGCGTTGGAGCCGCCGCCGACGCAGGCGGTGACCGCATCGGGCAACCGGCCGGCCTGGTCCTGGATCTGGGCCCGCGCCTCCAATCCGATCACGCGCTGGAAGTCGCGCACCATGACGGGGAACGGGTGGGGCCCGGCCGCGGTGCCGAAGCAGTAGTAGGTCTCCTCGGCATTGGTGACCCAGTCCCGGAACGCCTCGTTGATCGCATCCTTGAGCGTCTTCGATCCCGCCTGCACCGAGACCACCGTCGCGCCCAGCAGGCGCATCCTGGCGACGTTGAGCGCCTGGCGCGCGGTGTCGACGGCGCCCATATAGATGACGCACTCCAAGCCGAGCAGTGCGCAGGCCGTGGCCGTGGCCACCCCGTGCTGCCCCGCCCCGGTCTCGGCGATCACCCGGTTCTTGCCCATCTGCCGGGCCAGCAGCGCCTGCCCCAGCACATTGTTGATCTTGTGAGATCCGGTGTGGTTCAAGTCTTCCCGTTTGAGAAAGATCCGTGCCCCGCCGGCGTGCTCGGACAACCGGCTCGCCTCGTACAGCGGCGACGGCCGCCCGCTGTAGTGCCGTTGCAGCCGATCCAGCTCGTCGAGGAAGGCCTGATCGCCTCTGGCCTTCTCATAGGCGGCGGTGACCTCCTCGATCACCGCCATCAGGGCTTCCGGTACCAGCCTGCCGCCGTAGGAGCCGAAATGCCCCCGGGCGTCGGGATCGTGGACTGTGGGTTCGGCTACCGCCGCGCTGGAGCGCGGCAGGTCGGGGCCGGCGAGATCCGCCATCAGTTTTTCTCTTCGGACGAGCGGCTCATTGCCGAATCAGCGAGCCGGTTTCGGGCAGGATGGATGCGTACCCGCGGTGACCAGATCGGCGACCGCGCCGCGGGGATCACCGCTGGTGACGAGGCCCTCGCCGACGAGTACGGCGTCGGCCCCCGCGCCGGCGTAGGCCAGCAGATCGGCGGTGCCGCGGACACCGGACTCCGCGATGCGGATGACGTTGCTGGGCAGACCGGGAGCGATCCGGCCGAAGCAGTCTCGGTCGACTTCGAGCGTCTTGAGGTCGCGCGCGTTCACGCCGATGACGGTGGCCCCGGCCCGCAGCGCACGGTCGGCCTCCTCCTCGGTGTGAACCTCGACCAGAGCGGTCATTCCGAGGGATTCGGTGCGCTCCAGCAGCGACTCCAGCACCGACTGTTCGAGTGCCGCGACGATCAGCAGCAGCATGTCCGCACCGTGCGCCCTGGCCTCGTGAATCTGGTAGGGCTTGACGACGAAGTCCTTGCGCAGCACCGGAATTGACACCGCAGCCCGCACCGCGTCGAGATCGTCGAGCGATCCGTTGAACCGGCGCTGCTCGGTGAGGACGCTGATCACCCGCGCCCCGCCGGATTCGTAGGCCTGCGCCAGGTCCGCCGGGTCGGCGATGTTGGCCAGCGCACCACGGGACGGACTCGCCCGCTTGACCTCGGCGATCACCCCGATCCCCGGCTCCCGCAAGGCGGCCATCACGTTCAACGGCGGTGCCGTGTCCTTGGCCCGCGCCTTGATGTCGGCAAGGCTGATGACGGCCTCGCGAGCGGCAACGTCGGCGCGGACTCCGTCGATAACGGAGTCGAGCACTGTGGCCGAACTCATCGCCCGTCGATTCCTTTCCGGTGTACCCGGGTCGATCCCGGTTGACCTCCCTCGAAGGGTAGCCGTCGCCACACTTTCACCTGTCACCGACCCTTGTTGTCTTGATCGGTTCGGTCCCCGGTCGGATCACGGCCTTCGTCCAACGCATCCCAGATCATTCGCTCGGACATCGCTTCACCGGTGTCCTGCTGTTGTGTGGCGGCTCGACGTGCTGCTGGAGCGGCATAGCGCGACGCCGCACCGCGCCCGGGACCGTTTGCCGACCGCATCAGCAGCACCGCGCCGCACAGCGTGCAGACCGCGGCGACGAGCGTCACCACCGCACCGCCGTAGGAGCGCTGCGTCCCGGTCAGCTCGGCCACCGGCACCAACGCCAGGTCAGCGGCCCGGACCGCGACATCCTTGACCACCCACAGACTGATCGCGAGGTACCCCATCCCGGCGCTGGCCGCCGCCACCAGCAGGGCCAGCAGCCGCAGCGCCCAGCCCCGGACCGCCAATGCCGCCACCGCGGCGGCCAGCACCAGCAGGGCCAGCGGGATCAGCGCGGTCGACCAGGACGAGCCGACCAGCGTGGCCTCCTTCGGCTGCCCGAGCCCATCGAACGAGCCGACCCGCACCCACGTCATCCGCGAGGCGACCCACAACCCGGCCGCCGCGACGACCAGCAGTAGCTGCGCGATGCGCATCATGGTTCGGCCAGGGTGTCGGCGGCCGCGATCGCGTTGAGCACCGCGCGCGCCTTATTGGACGCCTCGGTGTACTCGTACGGCCCGTTGGAGTCGGCCACGACTCCCCCGCCGGCCTGCACATAGGCCGTGCCGGCGCGCATCAGTGCGGTCCGGATCGCGATCGCGAAGTCGGCGTTGCCTGCGAAGTCCAGATAGCCGAGCACGCCGCCGTAGAGGCCGCGGCGGGTCTTCTCGACCTCCTCGATCAGCTCCATGGCCCGCACCTTGGGCGCACCCGACAAGGTGCCCGCCGGGAAGCATGCCGTCACCGCGTCCAGTGCGGTCTTACCGTCGGCGAGTTCACCGGTCACCGTCGACACCAGATGCATGACGTGGCTGTAGCGCTCGATGTGGCTGTAGTCCTCGACCCGCACGGTGCCCGGCCGGCATACCCGGCCCAGGTCGTTGCGGCCCAGGTCGACCAACATCAGATGCTCGGCGCGTTCCTTGTCGTCGGCCAGCAGCTCCTTTTCGAGCAGCACGTCCTCCTCCTCGGTCGTCCCGCGCCACCGGGTCCCGGCGATCGGATGCGTGGTCGCCCGGCCATCCTTGACCGTGACCAACGCTTCCGGGCTCGACCCGACGACCGAGAAGTCCAGTCCGCCTTCGGAATCGGGCACATTCAGCAGATACATGTAAGGGCTGGGATTGGACACCCGCAGCATCCGGTAGACATCAAGAGGGTCCGCGGCGGTGGACATCTCAAAGCGCTGCGACGGGACCACCTGGAACGCCTCACCGGCCTCGATATCGCCGACCAGCCGGTCGACGATCGCGGTGTACTCCTCGACCGTGCGCTGGGCCCGCGGCGTCGGCTGCGGCCGGCTGAAGGTGGCCACCGCGGACGACAACGGCTGGCCGAGCGCATCGGTCATCACATCCAGCCGCGCGACGGCATCGTCGTAGGCCCAGTCGACGCGTTCGTCGGTGCCGTTCCAGTTGACCGCGTTGGCGATCAAGGTGATCGTGCCCTCATGGTGGTCGACGGCGGCGATGTCGGTGGCCAGCAGCAGCACCATATCCGGCAGCCCCAGGTCGTCGACGGCGAGTTCGGGCAGCCGCTCCAACCGCCGCACCATGTCATAGGCGAAGAACCCGACCAGCCCCGACGACAACGGCGGCAGGCCGATCACTGCCTCGGTCTTGAGCAGGTCCAGCGTCGCCCGCAACGCCTGCAGCGGATCACCGCCGCTGGGTGCGCCCTGCGGCGCCGTCCCGAGCCACACCGCCTGGTCATCGCGCACCGTCAGCGCCGACGGCGCTCCCGCACCGATGAACGACCACCGCGACCAGGAGCGCCCGTTCTCGGCGGATTCCAGCAGGAAGGTTCCCGGACGATTGGCGGCCAGCTTGCGGTAGGCCGACAGTGGCGTCTCACTGTCGGCGAGCACCTTGCGGGTGACCGGCACGACCCGGTGCCCGGCGGCCAACGCCCGGAAGTCTTCGCGCGAGGTCGTGAGCGCGAGCGAGGAACCAGCGGCGGATTCGGCGGTGGGTTGCACGGTTCAATCCTCCCAGACCGGACCCGGCGGCCCGGCATCCAGACGGCGTAGCGTGTGCTGCCATGACACCGATCAGGACGGGTGACACCGCCGCGGAGTTCGAATTGCCGGATCAGACGGGCCAGATCCGCAGCCTGAGCGGTCTGCTCGCCGACGGCCCCGTGGTGCTGTTCTTCTACCCGGCGGCGATGACGCCGGGCTGCACCAAGGAGGCCTGCCACTTCCGGGACCTGGCCGCCGAATTCGCCGCCGCCGGTGCATCCCGGGTCGGGATCAGCACCGACCCGGTGGACAAGCAGGCCAAATTCGCCGACATCCAGCGGTTCGACTACCCGCTGCTGTCCGACGCCGACGGCACCGTGGCCACCCGGTTCGGGGTCAAGCGCGGGCTGCTCGGCAAGCTCATGCCGGTCAAGCGCACCACGTTCGTCATCGACACCGACCGCCGGATCCTCGACGTGATCGCCAGTGAGATCAGCATGGACAGCCACGCCGACCGGGCCCTGGAGGTCCTCAAGGCGCGTTGACGGCGCCGGCCCACGGGTCGACGGGGACGACCCGCACGCTGCGCCCCTGCTCGTCGACGATCCGTCCGTGCACCTTGACCTGCTGCAGGACCACCCTGCGGTCGGTCACCGTCACGGCGGGGTGGTCCCGTCCGATCGTGCCGAGAATCCCGTCGAGGTGTTCCAGCGAGTGCAGGCTGACGACCAGTGCCAGGTTGGCCGGTCCCGCCACCCGCGAACAGTGCCGTGTCTCCGGGAGCGAACCGAGCGCCCGGCCCACCGTCGGCACATCGTCGTCCGGAACGCTCAGCCACAGGAAAGCCATTGCACCCCAACCCGTCAGCGGGCGGGCGACATCGCACCGGAAGGTGATGTCACCGCTGCGACGCAGCCGATCCAGCCTGCGCCGGACCGCTTGGGGCGAAGTCCCCAACTCGGTCGCGAGGTCGGTGTAGGCACGGCGCCCGTCGTGGCCGAGGGCGAGGAACAGCGCCCTGTCCCCCGGCCCGAGCGGGCGCATCTGCGCCGGCGACCGCGGCAACGATTCGCGGACCAGTTGGGACTGCGCGCGATTCATCACGCCGAGGCGCCACACCACGCCGCCGAACAACCCGCCGTAGACGTAGGAGTGCACCGTTGTCACGTCATCGGGAATCGGCAGTGAGTGCACGAGTACCTCGGCGATGGCGGGCAGGGACGGCGCCAGCACCAGGGCGAAGATCTGGTAGCGCCCGGTGGTGATCCCCACCGTACTTATGTGCGGTTGCTCGGCGAGGGCGAGCGCGACCCGGTGCGCCGTGCCCGGCCGGCACGACATCTCCAGCACCGCTCCGCTCATCCGCCGGTGCCCCAGCGCCACCGTGACCCAGGCTGAGCCGGTGTCGACCAGCCGTTGCCAGCGCCGCGCGACGGTGATCGGCGTCAGGCCCAGCGCGCCCGCGAGGTCTGACCAGCTGGCCCGCGGGCTCACCTGCAGCGCGTCGACGAGCGCCAGGTCCGTTTCGTCGAGCAGGTCAGCCGACCACACGCGGAAACCTCATCATGTCGTGATCAGACAATGACAATCATCTGAACGTGATTTTCCTGCAAAATTCCGGGTTGTAACGACGGTCTCCTGCACCGTACTGGGTGCGCGGCAATGCCGCACCCGTACCAGGAACACGAGGAGATCCATGGTCGCCAACACCGAGAGCGCCGCACCGCCCAATGCGGCGCCGGCGTCGGTCTACCGCTCGATCGCCTGGCGCCTGCTGCCGTTGCTGGTGATCTGTTACCTGTTCGCCTACATCGACCGGGTGAACATCGGCTTCGCGAAGCTGCAGATGGCCGGCGACATCGGCATCAGTGAATCGGTCTACGGGCTCGCGGCCGGGATCTTCTTCCTCGGCTATGTCATCTTCGAGGTTCCGAGCAACCTGCTGCTGAGACGCATCGGGACCAGGAAGACGATCTTCCGCATCATGCTGCTCTGGGGTCTCACCTCGGCGGCGATGTTGTTCGTGCGGGATGCCACCAGCTTCTACATCCTGCGGTTCCTGCTCGGGGTGTTCGAAGCCGGCTTCGCTCCGGGCATCATCTTCTACCTCACCTTGTGGTTCCCGAAGGCACGGATGGGTGCCGCGATGTCGGTGCTGATGATC
>NZ_JBSFPX010000197.1:0-13265 GCF_053588415.1 Mycobacterium sp. NPDC003449 | reverse complement strand
TCGCGCCCGGCGTTGCGGTATCCGTTCTTGTCGGTGCCGTCGGCAACAATGACTGGGTGACCGACACCGCCGCGACCCGCATCCGGTCGATGAGCCGGTTGAAGACACGCTGCTCGAACAGCGAGTCAAACGGTGGCACCCGAATATCCTCCGGCACCGCCGTGCTCACCGCACCGTCGCCGTCATTGTGCAGTCGGTTGGCGGTGCCGTAGCAGTAGTCGAGCAGTTGGAAGCGCATGCATTCGGAGTTGGTCAGCGCTTCACGCGGCATCGAGTGATACACCCACATCTGGTCTTTCGCCCGGGATGCTGCGACGTTGAACCGCTGGACATACTGCGCCTGGGTCAGCACGCCCATGCGCTTGCCTTCCTCCGGCGCCTTGACCATGGACAGGAACATGACGTCCCGCTCGGATCCTTGGAAGTCCGACGCATCACCACAACGCAGCTCGCGGGCGGCCCACTCCTCCGGCGGAACGGCATCCAGGAGCTTGCCTTCGATCAGCTTGGCTTGTTCCTTGCCGAGCAGCGAGATCACGCCGAGAGTGGCTCCGTCGTAGGACGGTTCGACCAGGCACTTTCGGATCTGGTCGACGATCGCCTCGGCCTCAACCAGGTTGGTCTTGTTGGGCGCCTCGTACCCGTCGGCCAGGTACACCACCTTGATCGGGTCAAGCCGCTCGGCGCCGAACTGGCGCACCGGGACCAGCCGAATACCCTCGGGCTCATAGGCAATGCGGTTGGAGAAGCCAATGATCTCGGGCACACACCGGCGGTGCTCGGTGAGGGTGATCCGTCCCCCGAAGCGCATATTGGCCTCGTCGAAGTAGCTGCGTTTGGGGTCAAGCCAGGACTCCCGGTACGGGTCGTCGCTGAGGTACATGTTGGCCAGGTCGCGCAGCTGTTGTTGCTCCACGCCGACGGCGGACGGCGACACCTGCTTGTCGTCGCCGATCACCACTACCTTCGGCGCCAGATACTGCAGGAACGAGGCCTCCAGCCCGGCCTGCGACGCCTCATCGACGATCACGACGTCGTACAGATTCGGCTCGACGTGTACCTGCTCGGCGATGCGGTACAGCGGCATGATCCACACCGGCACTGAGGGGCGGCACCGGTCCATCGCTTCGGCGATCGCCACACGCTGCTTCGCGGCGTACTTGCCGGTGCCCTTGCCGAGGCGAGACACCAGCTGGGCGTATTGGGTGAGGTTGGCTCGGGCCGCCCCGGTGAGCCGGTCGGGTGCCACGGCATGGCCCCAGGCCCGCTCGGCCGCCAGGTGCTCGACCTCGTTGCGGATCTGATCCTCGACCGCGTTCAGGCTGACCTTCAACACGTTCGCGTCCTCGCTGTCTTGGGCGAGGATCCAACGTCCGGCCATCTCCCACTGCCACGCCTGTTCATAGGCACCTAGCCGGGAATCCCATTCCGCTGCCGCCAGATTGGCGACGATCTCATTTGCGAGCAGCGGTGCCGATCGGTCCAGCTCGCATCGGATCCGGTCGCGGTCGGCGACCGCCCGGGCCACGTCGTAGAGACGGTGCAGACGCGCGTGTGCGGCGGCGTAGGCGTCGACGTCACGGTCGCGCACCGCGTCTAGCAGCTCCGTCGTGATGGCCGGCGGTGTGGGCAGCTGTGCCTGGGCACGTAGATAACCATGTAGGCGTTCCACCGGGGTGGCCGCGGCCACTGCGTCGTCGGCTGCGGCGGCTGCCTCGACCAGGTCGGCGTAGCGGCGAATATCTTCGAGCTTGTTCCAGTCCGGCACCGGCAGGCTGTTGGCCTGGAACCACAGTCGCTCGACCTCGAGCTGATCACCCAGCGCCAGAACCTTGTCCAGCTGCGTCACTTCAGTGACATGCCACTGGATCTTTTCGTCGAGAGTGTCCTCGTCGGGAATCACGACATTGACCGGCCAGGCCTGATCCAAGGCGGACACGGTGCGGCAAGCATCGACCCAATCGATGAAGGTGGCCAGCTGCTCCTTGGCGGTCGCGGGCAGGTCGTTGATCTTGACCGCCGCGAAGAACGGCTCGGCGAGCTTGACCGTCTTGGAGGTGAAAGCGCCGACCTTCGGGGAGCCGTCGGGGCGAGTTTTGATGACGCTGCCCGACTCGACGTGGGCGAGCAGGGATTTCGCGACCTGCTGGTGCACACCGAAGTCACCGCCGGTGACCACCACCGAGGTGGTCGGACCGATCCGGCGGGTGAGCGCTCCTGCCGCTTGGGTCAGCGACTTTACTTGTGCGGACCGCGCCACCCACGCCTGGTGGCGACCGCTGCGCACATCGTGCAGGGCGTCGTTCATCCACGCTTCCTGCCGACGCTCCAGATTGCCCGCCTGTTCTGCCAGGTTGGACACCCTGGCGCGCAACTCACCTCGCAGCTGGGTGGTCAGAGACCGGACAAAACCGAACGATTCGTGGCTCAGGAGCTCCCCGAACTGGTCCTTGCGCACCGCCGCCTGCTGCTCGGCGGCGGCGAGGTTGGCGAAGTCTTCCGGCGTCGTCAGCGATGCGACGTCAGGCAACGACGAGGTAGCTTCCGGCTCATTTGCGGTCACGCACTCGTCCCGCAGCACGGCGCGCCACCGCTGAATCTCCTCGGTCGACACCGTTATCCCGGCGCCGGTCGGGTCAACCTCAAAGGCCCGAATCCACTCGTAGTCGGCCTCGTGCTGCAAATGGTCGTACGCGATGGCCGCCAAAGTGCCCTGGGCGGGACCATCGGTGCGCGGCTCCACCTCCTGCCGGCGGACCGTGAGCAGACGGTTACGCAGCGCAGCCCGCTGACGGCGCAGGTCGTCGATCCTGGCGAGGTGCCGCGCAATCGAACGCTGCGAATCTGCGGGGTCGAAGTCGTCCGCCCGTCGGGAGATGTTGTCGACGGCGGTGCGCAGATCAGCCATGTCGGAGCGCGACTGGCCGATGACCGCCACCGCCAGCGATTGGATCTCGCGGGGCAGCTTGGCGCGGACTTCCTTGAGGGCACGATCGGTCTGCGCGGTGATCAGAACCCGCTTGCCTTGGGCGAGCAGGTGCGACACCAAAGCCGCTGCGGTGTGGGTTTTTCCGGTTCCGGGTGGGCCCTGCACCACGGTCTGCGCCCGGCTGTCGACCCGTTCGATGATCTGGCGCTGCTGGTCGTTCACCGGCAGCGGCAGGAAGTCTTCATCGTCGACGGCAACCACCGCGCCGTGCACGTCCGCACTGGGCGCTGACTCGGGCTGGCGGTTGGGGTCAACCAGCGGGAGTATGCCCTTCGGCACCTCACCGGCCTGCTGGATCTGCGCAACGATCTGCTCGTAGATCTGCACCATGCCGCGGTTGGTGCGGCGCCGCAGGATGATCGCCGGGGCGAAGGCACCGCGGGGACTGGTTCCAGATGGTGCCTGGACGGCCTCTTCGTCATATTCCGCGTCGGCGTCGAGGCGGTGGATAAGGCGACGGCAGATCTCCCCGATCGCCGGTTGGTCGAGCAGGTGTCCGTCGTACTCGGAGGCCAGCGCCTTGATTTCATCAACTTTGGCAGGCGCGGAGATCAGCGCCGGGTCCAGCATGTCCAGCTCGACAGACACCGCGTCGGGTGCGCTGACCTGCGTCACCGTAAGACGGCCGGAGTTCTCGTCGAAGCCGATCGCGATCGGCGCGGTGGCGACATGGCGCTGTACCTGCTCGTGATTCTCCGGCCGCCAGGCCAGACAACCCACGCCGAGGACCAGCTCGAATTCCTCGCTGTGATCGGTGGCCTTCAGGTGGACGGTGAACAGGTCCTTGTAGATGTCGCGGACTACGGCGTCGCGACGTTCCCGGTCGGCCCAGAGCCGCCAATCAGTCAGCCAGGCGTCGAAGGCTTCGCTGATCTCGGGATGCTCGGCGAGCTCGATGCGGCGGTTAGCCACCTCGGGAGCGTCGTCGTCTCGTTCTTCGGCTGGCACGGCCTCCTCGCGGAAGATCGCCTCCCGCAGCGTCGGCTCCTTCTCGGTGTCATCGATCGCGCCCTCGACCCAGGCGATGAGTTCGCCCGGCAGCGGTGGCGGGTCCAGCTTGGCCACCCGGTCCACGGTGAGCAGCGGCGCACCGGGTGTGAGCTCGGCGATCCGGTGCGCCGAACGGATTGCCTCGTGGTCGGGCAAGTCCCCGAACCACATCGAATCCTCGAACTTATCCACCGTGCGCACCGGCTTGACGAGCAGTTGCTGGGTCCGCCCGAGGAACGTGAAGAGGCTGACCGCGCGGCGCACCAAACGCTCGTTCACAGCTTCATACTCGGCAGCCATCGCACACACTCCCTCGTCGCAATATGCCCGGTGCGGGCGACGGATGAGATCGTAGCCGTCGCCGACGTCAATTGAGCATGATTATGACCCCTGACCCCGACAAGTCAGCACACTTTGGTTCAAGTCAAAACGACAACCCGGTCAGAGTTCGCCATGACGCCGGCCAGCGCGGCCACCCTTAGGTACCTATCGGGACCAATTTGTCGCCGCCACCAAAGCACATTCAAGCCATCTACTCGCCCAAACCCCCTGCAACTTGGGTAAATATGCGCCAAGATCACAGATCCGAACAGCTTGCGGAGTGCAAGATCAATTCAAGAAACTGCGACGTCGCAGGCTGCTACTAAGGATGCCACAAAGTTAGCTGTCTATTGCGTCGAGAGTTACGCGCATCGCGTCACAGCTACTTAGCAGACTTACCAAGCAGGCTTCTCACGCCACGGCGGCCCGCGCACCCAAGTACACCTCCGTCGGCATCGCCCGGCGCAACCGCCACGTGATCGCCATCGGACGCTCTCCTTCGTGGGAGACGTAGTCGGCCGGCCCCAAGAAGATGTACGGCGAGGCACCAAGTGCGTTGGTTTTCGCTTCCCGCACGAACAGCAGAATGTGGGACCCGCGCTCGCGGTGATGGATGTAGCGCTGCCCGGTTGGGGAGGCTGAGGACGTCGTCGACTGAGACTCCCAGTGGAACAGCTCAGGGCTAAGAGCGAAGTCCCGGTACATGGTGGTCGGTGAGTAGTCAGTGTCGGACTTCTTCAAGGTGATGAGGAAGGCGTCGGTGTTCACGGCTTCGCACCAGGCCACGCCTTCCCGCATTGTCGCCGGCGTCCGCTGCTCCGACACCCAGCCGAGCGCTGCGAGGATCTCCTCCCGCGAGTAGCTGGCGTGCAGCGCGAGTGGCACCTCGGCCAACGCTGGAACCGTCTCGCCCAATGCATGGGTACTGCGGTGGGCACCGTCGAACGCGATGTCCACGATTTGCCGCATCTCGTCCGCCACCGCCTCACCTCGTAAGACGTCGAGCCCCGCTGCGGGGCCACCAAAGCCGCCACCGTTGGGGAACAACGAGTAGAACAGCATCGCCGCCAACCGCTGCTCAGTGACGCTGCCACCCACACCGCCGCCGGCAAGCAGCTCGCGATACGTCTCCGACCGCAAACGGTCGTCCACATGTGCCAGGGCCCTCACCCGCTTGACCAGATCGGACTCTCGGGGTCCGGGCGTCTCCCCCAGCTTCCCGGCGTCGCGGCACAGCGTCGTCCACGACCGATCCGTCCGCAGAATGTCTTCAAGGCCGCGCCCCGACACCTCCAAGTACGAGGCCAGCCGATCGTCGGAATGCGCGCGAATCTCCGAAACCAGCGCCGCCTTCTTCGGCGACGTCTGCTGCCGCAAGTTTTCCAGCACCAACTCCCGCGCCACCTCGTCGAGCACGATCTGGCTGCCCGAGGGCAGGAACGGAAACCCGTCCTTGACTTGCTTTTCCAGCCGCTTGCGGCCGAGCCCCGTCAGCGCTCGGAACCGTTGATCGAAGCGGAACTCGCGGCGTTGATGGCCCACGAAATCCAGCGCCGTCAGCACGGTCTTGCCGTGGGTCAGCCGCAGCCCGCGACCCAACTGCTGCAGGAACACCGTCGCACTCTCGGTAGGGCGGAGGAACAGCACGGTGTCGACCTCGGGAATGTCGAGACCCTCGTTGAACAGGTCAACCGCGAACAACACATTGATGTCGCGATTGCGCAGCGCCGACAACGCCGAGCGACGCTCGTCCGCCGCCGTCTCCCCCGACACGGCGCGCGCCCAGATCCCGGCGTCGACGAACTTCGCCGCCATATAGTGCGCATGCGCGATGTCGACGCAGAATCCCAGCGCCCGCATCTCCCCCACGTCAGCGACCTTGTCCCGCAGTTCTTTCAGCACGATTCGGGTACGCGCATCACTGGCGGTGTAGAGGTCACTCAGCTCGGTGAGGTCATAGCCTCCGCGCTTCCACTGCAGGGCCTCCAGGTCAGTCCCGTCATGGATGCCGAAGTAGTGGAATGGGCACAGCAGGTTCTGCTCGAGCGCATCCCACAGCCGCAACTCCGCGGCGACCCGCCCACCGAAGAATGCGCGCACATCGATCCCGTCGCCGCGTTCCGGGGTGGCGGTGAGCCCCAGGAGCTCCCTCGGTGCGATGTGGTCGAGGAGTCGGCGGTATGAGGCCGCCTGCGCGTGGTGGAACTCGTCGATCACCACAATGTCGAAGTGGTCGGGCTCAATGCCGGACAGCCGGTCGGCGGTGAGGGATTGGATGCTGGCGAACACGTGACGCCACCGGGTGGGCTGATCGCCGTCGACCAGCAACTCACCGAATACCGGGTCGGTGAGCACCTCCTGATACATCCGACGCGCCTGCTGCAGGATCTCCTTGCGGTGCGCGACGAACAAGAGAGTCAAGTCGCGGCCATGGACCTCACGCACCAGCCGGCGGTAGTCCAGGGCGGCGATCACGGTCTTGCCGGTGCCGGTGGCGGCGACGATCAGGTTGCGGTGCCGGTCGTGCAGGACGCGTTCGGCGTCGAGTTGTTCCAGCAGTTCGGCTTGGTACGGCTTGGCCGTGACCTCGAGCCCGGACAGCGTGACGGCGAGTGGGTCACGCTGCTTTCTGCCGGCAGCGATCTCCAGCGCGCTGCGCAGCTTGTCGCCGTCATCGCCTGGTTGGTATGGTTCGAATTCTCGGTTCTCCCAGTAGGAGTCGAAGGTCGCACGAAACTTCTCCAGCAGATGCGGCGTGGAGATGGCCGACAGCCGGACATTCCATTCCAGGCCGTCGACCAGCGCGGCGTGCGACAGGTTGGACGAGCCGACGTAGGCGGTGTGGAAGCCGGTGTTGCGGCGCAGCAGCCATGCCTTGGCGTGCAGGCGGGTGCGATCGGTCTCGTAGTTGACGCGCACCTCGGCGCCGAACTCGTTGACCAAAGCGTCCAGGGCACGCGCGTCGGTGGCGCCCAGGTATGTGGTGGTGATGACCCGCAGCGGCACTCCGCGCTCCCGCAGTTCGGTGAGTTCGCGTTCCAGCAGCCGCAACCCCTGCCACTTGACGAAAGCACACAGCAGGTCGACGTGATCGGCGCTCGCGAGCTCGGCGCGCAATTCCGCGGCGAGCGTGGGTTCGTTGCGGGCGTTGGTCATCAGCGCCGCGTCGGACAGCGGCGTCGCCGGTCGTGGAAGCTGCAGCGCGCCGAGGGTTTTCGCGCTGACGGCGTCCAGGCGGCGAATCTTGGCTGGATCGTCCTGATGCAGGTTCTCGGTCTGCGCGTCGGCGTCGCCCAGCACGTCCAGAATGTTGCGAAGCAGTCGCGCGCGGTCCTCGGCGCTGCCGGCAGCCTTGAGCTGGCGCTCGATGAGCGGCGTGAGGTGCCGGGCGATAGTCAGCGCCTGCTCGGCGTCGTCGACGGAGCTGATGTCGGGCTGCAGATCCGGATGCTGGGTCAAGGCGGCATTCAGCCGCTCGGTGAGCAAGGACTCATACAGCCCGGTATCCACGCCGGCAGGGTAACGCGGTGAGGTGACGGTCTGCGTCGAATCCGTCCTGAGCGACGTGTCGGTGGGATAGGTAACCATCACAGAGGTGCCCGCCATCAACCAGGGGAGATGATCGCCCAACGATGAACAGTCTTGGTCGGATCGCGGTCCTTGGTTGCGGGCCCTGCCATGAGTTCGCGCACCAGCGACGAGAGGTTTGGGCAGGGTTCTGGCATTCCGACCGATGAACCTCCGGTACCACGCGCGGGGTCAGCCGGAGGTCCGAATGGTGGGGGCAGCGTGAACGATCCGTTCCGAAATTTCCCGTACGCCGTTCCAGCAAATCAGAGGCGACAGCTCGGTCGTCTGACTGACGGCGAGCGGGTGGCCATTGAGTCGTTTGCTCTCAACGGGCACGAGCGCATCAACAGCGCCCTGCGTGGGCAACGAGAAATGAGTACCGATATCGAGAATGCAGTCGATCAGATCAGGTCGGGCCTGCGGAAGTATCCGCTGAGCAGCGACGTCAGGGTCACTCGCGAGGTCAGCGGCACGGTGTTTGGAGTCGTTGGACCGCATGCTGCTGCTTCGGCAGATCAACTGGTCGGGCAGGTGTTTGATGAGCAGGGATTCATGTCAACGTCGATGTCGCCCATACCTGCTCATTCAGAACGGCGCAGAGATCCACTGACCTTGGATCTTCTTGTACCGGCAGGTACTCCTGCGCTTGCGGTGGGTGAGCTGTCCCGAGTTTTCCCTCGAACACGAGTTGCTCATCATTGATGCGCGGCGGTATCAGATCGTCGCGGCCAGGTATCGTAGCGATCAGTACCGCTGGCAGCTTTTCGGCCTTGTGGACCCGGAGGCATAGATGGGCACGATGATCGACGACGAATTGCATCCACGGCCGGTAAAGATCACCGCGGAGCAAGCGGCCGCTCGCCGTGCCGCCGCTCAATCAAAGCTGGGCGTCGCCTTGGAACCCTCGCAACATGAGCTGACGCTGCGTCAGCGCACTGTTGACGCAAAGAAGCATTAGCTCGGTTAGGTAGCGCAGGCAGTTCTTGTGACAGATCCAGACGACTGACCCCTCAGTACAGCTATTCACCGGTGCCGCACCTCGTAGAGATCGCCATCGGCCGCTCCCCGTTGTGCGAGACGTCGTCGACCGGGCCCCGGAAGACGTAAGGGGCGGCGCCGAGCCAACTCGTCCCCGCGAGGATTCGACTTCAGCCGAACGCGCTGGCCAAAACGCGATCGAAGGTCTTGATCTCGGTAACACCGCGACGTTGACAGCAGGCCAGGTGGATGAGGTCACGCGCACCGAGCGCACGGTGACGGTCAGCCAATGCGCGAGCATGCACCACATCGGCGTCCTCGATCGACCAGATCTCGGTCAACGATCGCGCAAGCATCAATGCGGCGTCCAGGGTGCCGATTCGGTCCACCGCAATGTAGGCATGCAGCAGTTCTTGCAACACTTCCGCCGAGGTGACCAGCCGGCTTCGACTCTCAACGCTGTGCTCGAGGAAGTCTCGGGCGGGCTGGCGCAATGGATGCTCACGACCCACGGCGTACGTGAAGACGTTCGTGTCGACGAAGATCATGGAGTCGACGTACCGCGTTGTCGCGACTCTTCGATCACCCGAAGATGCTCGTCCCAATCCGGCTCGGCACCCGGTTCGTCGGGCAGCGACCCGAAGAATGTGCGCAGCTCCGCGACCGTGCGCAGCGGTCTGGCCTGCTCGGCTGCGAGCTGCTTACGCCCCGCCTCACGCAACCACGTACTCAATGACATGTTGTGGGCGGCAGCCTGGCGCCGGAATGCCTCACGTTCAGCTTCCGAGAGGATCACCTGAATACGGCGACTCACGTGTAATGAACTTACACACCGCTCACGCCACCGCAGCCCGGTGCGGACGGTACTTGTCGGACGCTTCCACCACACTCCAGACATGAGCCGCCGCAACCGCCAGAAGCGCGCCGCCAAGCACAAGGATCGCCGCCGCGGAACGTCCCAACAGAAGCGCTGGAGCACCGATCCCGGGTACGACCGGGTCACCCTCCTCGACCGCCTCACCGCGGCGCTGTACAACGCCGCACTGTGTCCCGACCACGACGCGCAATTCCACGCCGCCGAGTTGCTCGACGAGTTCCCTAGCCGGGAACACGATCTCGGCCTTGCCGCCGACGGCACCTTGGCCGGCGCCATCAGCACAGCGTGGCAGGTGGGTTGGTCGCCCAATGACCTGTACGAGTTCGCTCGTCGCCGTCTCGACGCAGCGGCAGCCGGCTATCTGGCCGAGGCCGTAGTTCGCGAATCCCGGCACTATTCCGTCACCACCCTGCATCCGCGATGGCGCGCCGAGCTCGCCGCGTTGCCCGCGGGCACCGATCACAGCGCTCCGCAGATGTGGCAGTGGGCTGAGACGAATGCCGTCGACGACCACGCAGCGGTGACGGTCGTGTTGAAGGTGCTGCGGATGCTCGGTAGCCTTCAGCCCCTCGCGCCGTTGCTGCCTCTGCCCGGCGCGCACCAGCATTGCGCGGTCGCGGTAAGCCCGGACGATGCGAAAGCACTCAGCCGAGTGCGCGGGCTGCTAGCCAAGGCGGAGGTCACCAAGTTTCCCGAAGAGGCGGAAGCACTTTCGGCCAAGGCACAAGAACTGATGAGCAGACATTCACTGCAGCACGCGATCCGCAATCATGAACAAGGCCGCACAGCTCAGGCGACCGCCCGGCGGATCTGGATCGACAGTCCCTACGTCACCGCCAAAGCAGCACTGGTGCAGTCCGTGGCAACGGCCAACCGGTGTCGGATGGTGTGCGCGGAGAAGCTCGGTTTCGTCGCTGTCATCGGCGCCGAGTGTGATCTGGAATTCGTTGAGCTGCTCTCTACTTCGCTGTTGGTCCAGGCCAATCGGGCGATGCTGGCAGCGGGCCAGGCTACCGGCGACGGACGGGCCCGGACCCGTTCCTTTCGCCAGTCATTTCTGCTCTCGTACGCCGAGCGCATCGGTGAACGCCTCACCGCCACTTCGACGACGGTGGCCACCGAGGTGGGCCGCAGCGCACTGCCTGCGGCATTGGCGGCCAGCAGCGAGGCAGCCGATGACCTCACCAACCGGCTCTTCCCAGCGACCGTTCCTCGCATGATGTCGGTGTCCAACGGGGCCGGATGGTCGGCCGGACGTATCGCAGCCGACCTGGCACAGTTGGGTGTGCATCGACCGATCGCGGGGTGACGCCCTCGGCCCATCCGCGCACACCTCGCTGCCCAGAACGGACGTTGCCGCCCGCAGCCTCCGCGCCCGCACCCATCACCGCGAGCTACCAAAGAACAATATTCCGAATCCGACCCGTAAGAAGCTCTGTTCAGCGACGATGGTGTTTATCCGGGACAGGGCAGCGCAGCTCAGGGCAAATGTGCCATCAACTTGTCGGTGCCTCACGCTACGTTCGCCTGTTCGCCGGTCGAGGAGGCAAGAAGATGGTTGGCAAGGGTATGCGCGTGGGCAACAGTTTCGGCAAGTACGAGCTCACCGAGATCCTCGGCCGCGGCGGCATGGGCGAGGTGTATGAGGCACACGACAGCGCCAAGGACCGAACCGTCGCCCTGAAGATCCTCCGCGAGGACTACGCCCACGACGAGCAATTCCGCGCCCGATTTCTCCGCGAGTCACACGCGGCCGCGAACCTGGACGAGCCCCACATCGTGCCGATTCACGACTGGGGCGAAATCGACGGGAATCTGTATATCGATATGCGCCTGGTCCGCGGGCAGACCCTGCAGGGCCTCATCAGCGCAGGCCCTCTCGAACCACACCGCGCAGTAGCGATCGTCGAGCAGATCGCCGCCGCGCTGGATGCCGCACATGCCCAGGGACTGATCCATCGCGACGTCAAACCCCAGAACATCATCGTCACCGACGCCGACTTCGCCTACCTGCTGGACTTCGGTATCGCTCAGGCGCAAGGCGATTCGGGTCTCACCCAGGCCGGGATGCAGATCGGCTCGTTCGGATATATGGCACCGGAGCGGTTCGGTGACGGGCGATGCTCACCCGCCGCCGACATCTACTCGTTGGCCTGCGTGCTCTATGAGGCGCTGACCGGCGATACACCGTTTCCGACCAACAGCTACGAGCAGTTGATCGCAGCCCATCTCTCGGCCCCGCCACCACGGGCAAGCACCGCCCGCTCCGGCATACCCACCCCTATCGATGCGGTGATCGCCCGCGGCATGGCCAAGGAACCCGACGACCGCTACGGCAGTGCCGGCGCCCTGGCGCGGGCCGCCCGGCGCGCGCTGCACACGACGCCTGAGGAAGCACTCGCGGCCGGCGCCGAAACCATGGCCGCGCCGCATATTTCAGCGCCCTCGTTCATGGCGCCGCCTGCACAGTTCGCGCACACTGAGCCGCCCGCCGACACGCGGTCCCGACAAGGGCTCGTGCCGCTGACCGTGATCGCAGTGGTCACGGCCCTGCTGTTGGGCACAGTGGGCCTGGTGATCGGTCTCCTCATGTCGGAGGACTCCGCGCCGACAGACGACCCCACGCCGGCCGGGGTGACGACCGTCGCACTTCCGCCGCCGACCGTGACCACCGTGGCCGGCCCGACCGTGTACCGAACGGTTCCGGCGCCGGCACCGCCCCCAGCCCCGACGCCGACGTACACGCCCACCGTGGCGCGTGACCCCGAGTCCACCAGTGCCCAGCAGCTGCGCCGGATCGCCGGCGAGGACCATGCCGTCGTCAGCACCGAAGGAGCCGATCGCTGGGTGCCGCAATTGAGTTCGAAGCGGCCAGGAGTCGTCGACGAGGGTGTGGTGTGGGATAACGCCCTGACGTTGCGAGAGCATTTGCAGCTGCGGCAGAGCTACGGCGCCAAGCTGTTGTGGTCGGGCGACTGGTCAACCTTCGACGCACCCAACTTCTGGATCACCATCGCGCCAATCACCTTTCCGAGCGCCGACGGGGCGCTGGCCTGGTGCCGCTCCGAGGGCTTCGACCGCGACCACTGCTACGCCAAACTCATCAGCAAGACCCATGCCGTGGCCGGCAGCACCGCATTCAACTGAACGTACGGTCTCGGGGCTGCGTTGAAATTGCGCTCAGGGTCGTCAGTTGCTCGGCAGGCTCAGAAAGGCCCCGCACTACCCAAGATCGAATCGCCCGTCGCGCAACCGGGCGTCGGCCCGCGAATCGACCAACTCCATCCGATCCTCGGGATGTCGCCAGTAGTGGCGCACCAGCCAGTAGAGCGCCACCCCCGTAGGGACATACAGATTGAGGCCGCCGATGACCTTTTCGCTGCCGTCGCGCAGGCACAGCACCACCGATCGTCCGGCCCGCTTTCCGTCTTTGGTGTCCGAATGGTCCTTGATGTTGACGATGTCGCCCCATTCCACGGTCCTCGTCCTGAGTTTGGACATTTTGCTTAGTACCCAGGTGTGAAGCCGAGGTCGCTGAGG